>CALDFS010000044.1 GCA_937942105.1 uncultured Ruminococcus sp.
GCCGGCGAAAAGCTGGGATTCCTTCCCGGCGATTTGCAGACCAAGGTAGACCCCTACTTAAGACCGCTGTATGACGCTCTATTCGAGATGCTTGGCGCAGAATCCTTTGCAAAGTATCAGGAAAGGGGAAGCATTGAAGTAGCTCCTTTGGCATATATGAGAGGACGGACCTTGGACGAAGCGTTCGTAATTTTAGACGAAGCGCAGAACACCTCGCCCGAACAGATGAAGATGTTTTTAACCCGCCTTGGCTTCAATTCCAAAATGGTTATCACCGGGGACGTTACGCAGATTGACCTGCCTGACCCAAGAAAATCAGGCTTAATAGAAGCTGTTAAGGTTCTAAAAAACATCAAGGATATAGGTATCAATTACTTTACCGAAAAGGATGTTGTGCGGCATAGGCTTGTTCAGGATATCGTCAAGGCCTATGAGGTTTACAACAATGAAAGGATAAGAAGACATCATGAAAAGGCTTAGAGTTGCATTTAATAATGAGCAGAACCTGATTGAGATAACAACGGATTTCAAAAAGCTTCTGCGTTCCTGCTGCAAGCGCGCGCTTATAGACGCAGATTTTGACGAAAATAGCGAAATCAGCGTGTCCTTTGTAGATAATGCAAGGATTCAGGAAATTAATAGGGAGTTTAGAAATATTGACGCTCCGACCGACGTTTTGTCGTTCCCGCTTGCAGATAATCGAGAATATGACATAGACCCCGATTCCGAGTGCTATGCTTTGGGGGATATCATTATCTCGACCGAACGTGCCATTAAGCAGGCGGAAGAAATAGGTCACTCCACCGAGCATGAAATAGCATTCTTAGTCATTCATTCAATGCTCCATCTTTTGGGATACGATCATCCGGATGAAGATAGTCCTCAAACAAAAGAAATGAGAAGAATGGAAAAGCTGATTCAATCTGAGCTTGGCTTGATTTAAGGGTGAGCATATGACTAAAAACGCTTTTATAACTATTGTTGGCAGACCAAACGTCGGCAAATCATCCCTTCTGAACGCGCTTATCGGCGAGAAGATAGCCGCAGTAAGCTCAAAGCCTCAGACAACAAGAACAAAGATAACTGGGGTTCTTACGCAGGACGAAACGCAGTATGTTTTTATAGATACGCCTGGCATGCACCGCTCGAGAGACAAGCTTTCCGAGCATATGATAAATGCTATCAACAATTCCGTAAGCTCGGTTGACTGTGCTTTGCTGGTCGTTGACGCTGAAAAGAAGCCCGGTGAGCCTGAAAAAGCTCTTTTAGCTTCGCTGAAGGCTTCTAAAGCTCCGGTTGTACTTATCATAAACAAAATTGATTTGTTTGAGGATAAAGAGAAGCTTATACCAGTTATCGCAGAATACTCCTCTATGTATGATTTCAAATCCGTTATACCCATAAGCGCCGCCAATCGTGACGGCTTGGATATCATTCTGGATACGGTTAAGGATTATGCTGCCGAAGGTCCGCATTATTTCCCGGATGATAAGTTTACCGATCAGCCTGAAAGAGTCATCATATCGGAAATCATCCGCGAAAAGCTTTTGGAGCTGCTGTCGGCAGAGGTCCCTCATGGCATAGCTGTTGATGTAGAAACCATCAGCGAGCATGACAATAAATATGGTGAAGGGATTATGGATATCGGTGCGGTTATCTATTGCGAAAAGGAATCGCACAAGGGAATCGTTATAGGCAAGGGCGGAGCAATGCTTAAACGCGTCGGTCAGCTTGCAAGGGAGGATCTTGAAAGCTTCTTCATGATTAAAACCAATCTACAGCTTTGGGTCAAGGTTAAAGAGGGCTGGCGGAATAGGGAAGGGCTTATAAAGAATTTCGGACTTGCTAACGACTGATTTTTCCACTTATATTTTCTCTCAGGCGGCAGAACATAATGTTATGAGAAGGCTATAAACAGCTTTCTGACATTATGTGCGGAAAGGTTCGGTCAAAATATATATGGACGAATTGTGGTCAAAATTTTATTTATCCGGAAAAATCAAAGATTATATTGAATACAAACGGAAACAAGGCGGGAAAGACTATGCTGACAGTAAAAGGTCTGGTAATAAGAGAGCGGCAGTCAGGGGATAATGACAAGATTCTGTCTGTTTTAACCGACACAAACGGTCTTGTTGAGGTGTGCGCAAAGGGTGTTAAAAAGGCTAACGCCAAGAATGCCGCAATTTCTCAGACCTTTGCCTATAGCACACTTTGCCTGACCGAAGGCAGAAATTATTACATTTTAAACAGCGGCGAACCTATAAGACTGTTTTACGACGTAAGGCTTGATATGGGCAGATTTGCGCTTGCAAGCTATTTTTGCGAGATGATATTATATACCTGCGTCAAAAATCAGCCGAATTATGGGGTTTTGCGGCTTATTCTGAATACCCTGCATTTTCTTGAGGACGGCAAAAGAAGCGAAGCTATGCTTAAATCTATCTTTGAGCTGCGGCTTCTTAGCGAGATAGGCATGGTGCCCAACCTTATCGGCTGCTGCAAGTGCTATAAATACGAAGACGAGCAGATGCAGTTTGACCTTTCTGAAGGCAGCCTGTATTGTGAAGACTGCTGTGGCGTGCGCGATTTATCGGTCTGTGAGATTGTGGATATGACGCTTTTGCACGCCATAAGATATATAGCGCTTTCGGATATGTCAAAGATATTCAGCTTCAGAATATCCGATGAGTATATGCCATACCTTGCCAATATAACCGAGAGATATGCAAGGATTCAGCTTGACAAACGTTTTCCAACCTTGGATTTTTATAAATCCATAACGAATAATGGTAAATGAACATGAAAGAACAATATTATACACTTGAATTACATAAGATATTGGAGCTTTTATCGGAGCAGTGCTCGAATGAAGCTTCAAAAAAAGCGGCTCTTGAAATAGAGCCTGATAACGATATATCAAACGTCAGAGCAGAGGTTGATAAGACCTTTGACGCTTACAATGCCTGTGTGCGGTTCGGTTCGCCGAGCTTTATTAATTTTCCCAACGCCAAAGCCATAGCTCACCGTGCTCAGAGTGGCTCAGAGCTTAGTCTGCGTGAGCTTTTGGATGTTTCAAGGATGCTTTCGCAGACAGAAGCTTTGCTATCGTGGCGCAAGCAGTTCCAGAACGAGGAATTCAAGCTCGACTATCTGTTTGAATGTCTTTTTGACAATAAGTGGCTCTCAAATAAAATTATGAACGCTGTCATGAGCGAGGACGAGCTTTCGGACAATGCAAGTCCTGAGCTTGCAGCTATCCGCAGAAAGCTTGTTCAGGCAGGCTCAAAAATCAGAGACACACTGGACAAAATGGTAAAATCCTCGGATACTCGGGATTATTTGCAGGATTCGCTTGTAACCATGCGCGACGGCAGGTATGTTCTTCCTGTAAAATCAGAGCATAAAAACAACGTTCCGGGACTTGTGCACGATACCTCCGCAAGCGGTCAGACCTACTTCATTGAGCCAATGGCAGTAGTTGAGGCGAATAACGAAATTCGCATACTAAAGGGCAGGGAACAGGAAGAGATTCAGCGAATCATCCGCGAGCTTTCGGCGGACTGCGCCGAATTCGGCGATAAGCTTGCTTCAGATTATGATGCGGCTGTTGCGCTTAATCTTTACTTTGCAAAAGCCAATTTGGGAGCAAAAATGGCTGCTTCCAAGCCCGAGATATCTGACGATGGTGAAATCATCCTGAAAAAAGCAAGGCACCCGCTTATCGACAAAAATACCGTAGTTCCAATTGATTTTTCCATCGGCACCACCTATGACGCGCTGATAATAACCGGACCTAACACCGGTGGTAAAACGGTCATTCTTAAAACCGTTGGGCTGCTTACACTTATGACTATGTGCGGTCTGCTGATACCGGTATCTGACGGCAGCAAAATTACCGTTTTTGAAGATATTTTAGTCGATATCGGTGACAAGCAGTCGATTGAAGAAAGTCTTTCGACATTCTCATCGCATATGACTAACATTGTAGATATCCTGAACACTGTCAACTATAAGTCACTGGTTCTTATAGATGAGCTTGGCTCTGGCACCGACCCTGTTGAGGGCGCGGCGCTGGCAGTCTCGATAATCGAGCATATCCAGAAAACAGGGGCTAAGCTTGTAACGACAACGCATTATCAGGAGCTTAAGATTTTTGCTCTGGAAACCGAAGGGGTTGAGAATGCCTCCTGCGAGTTCGACATAAAAACCTTGCAGCCGACCTACAGACTGATAATAGGCTCTCCGGGAAAATCTAACGCTTTCGCAATATCCAAGCGTTTGGGCATATCAGATAGGATAATAGAGCGCGCCCAAAGTATGCTCAGTTCAGAATCGCAGCGATTTGAGGATGTAATTCAGAAGCTTGAATCGGCACGCCGCGAGCTTGAGGATAACTCACGTCTATATGAAGAATATAAACGAAAGGCAGAAGCTATAAAGACTGAGCTTCAGGAAGAAAGAGATCACCTGATAAGTGAAAAGGACAAGGAGCTTGATAAAGCCAAAAGGGAAGCGCGTGAAATCATCGAGCGAGTAAACATGCGCTCCGTCAGGCTGATGGACGAGCTTGAAGAGCTCAAAAAGTTAAAGGATAAGGAGGACTTTTCCAAGCTTGTATCAGAACAGAAGCAAAGGTTCAAATCGGACATCAACGGACTTTATGACGAAGCTGCCAAGCTTGGCGAATACGAAGAACAAACATACGTTCTGCCGAGACCGCTTAAAAAAGGCGACGATGTTATAATTAAGGATGGTAACAAAACCGGCATACTTATATCAACCCCTGATGTTCAAGGTAACTGCATGGTTCAGGTGGGAATAATGAAGACAAAGGTTCACGTATCAAAGCTCAGACTTGTTGAAAGGAATGTGACCTTCAACAATTCCAAGATTCAGAAAAAACAAGCCAAAGGAAACGTCAGCACCAAGGGTGTCGAAAGCCGCGCTACACGCCGCGCAGAGCTTGAACTGGATATAAGAGGATACACAGTTGACGAAGGAATCTATGAGCTTGATTCGTTCATAGACAGAGCCATTATGAGCGGCAATAAATCCTGCACGATAATTCATGGCAAAGGCACCGGTGCGCTGAAAACGGCTGTCAGAAATCATCTTAGAAAGCATCCTTCGGTGGAATCAATGCGCAAGGGTCTGTATGGCGAAGGCGAGGATGGCGTGACTATCATTGAATTGAAATAATGGCTGTAGTGGGAAGAGCAAAAAGTATATGTATCAATGTACGCTAAATAAAAATTTAGCGTACATTAGGGAAGAGGCTTTAGCTCTTTTCTGCCAGATAGCCAATCAAATCATTCCATCCGCCACAAATACTATTTTATAAAGGTGCTTTACTATGCGTACAGAATACATTAACGATTGCCCCGAATACTTAAAGGATTTTCTTCGCTATGTCCGCGTTGTGCGAAATCACACTGAACGAACCGAAGAAGCCTATTACACCGACCTGCGGGTCTTTCTGCGTTATCTGAAGATTATTCATGAAGATGTTTCTGAAGATACTGAGTTCAATGAAATTTCTATTGCAGATGTTCCATTGGATTATATCAGGCAGTTTACGCTTAACAATGCCTACGAATATATGAGTTATCTTAACGATGTGCGCAAAAACTCAAATGCCGCACGATCAAGAAAGACTTCATCACTGCGGCGATTTTTCGACTATCTTCATAATAAATCGATGGTTCTTGAGACTAACCCTTTGGAGCATCTTGAGCATCCGAAGCCTGCTAAAAGGCTTCCGAAGTTTCTTGAGCTTGAACAGTCGCAGGAACTGCTGGAAAATATTGATAGTAAAAATCAGGAACGCGATTACTGCATAATTACACTTTTTCTAAATTGTGGTATGCGTTTGAGCGAGCTTGCAGGGCTGAATCTTAGCGACTATGCTAAATCGAAATCCGGTGCGACTCTGCGGCTTTTCGGTAAAGGTCAGAAGGAGCGCATTGTGTATCTGAATCAGGCTTGCATAGAAGCTCTTGATACATATATAAAGGTTAGACCAAAATCATCGGTGGAAACCAATGCGATTTTTCTTTCGTCCCACGCTAACCATCTTACAAGGCTTTCTACAAGAAGGATTCAGCGGATTGTTGATGATCAGCTGAAGCGCGCCGGTCTTGGAAATCTGGGAATATCCGTACATAAGCTGCGTCACACCTGCGCCACGCTGATGTATGAGTATGGCAATGTTGACGTTATGGTGCTGAAAGATATTTTGGCAAAAGTATGGAATGATGAGCAATGAAAGCATGAAAAAGAGCCATCGCTTTGGTGGAGATACAGCACTTATGGCATCAAGAAAACAACGAAACAGAAAAGTAAATCCAATCACACGGGCAATCATAGAAGAAGATCAGAAAAAACAGTAGAAGGTATGTAGGCAGAATTGAAGAAAAATGCTACTGAAATTGCTAAAAATTTATTGCAAAAGGGATGGTGTACATGAAAATTTATGATAAGAAATTGTTGGTGATAGCTTTGATTTGTTTGATTGGCACTGTATGGCAAGGTTGGTATCTGATGCAAAACAGAGGAAAGTTTGATTTCGTACTACTTATAATGTTTATTCTGGGTGTTTGTATCTATTTGCGTGGCGCATTGACCAAGCAAGGCTATGAAGACTTTCAGCGGCAGCGTGCAAAAGAAAAGTGTCTTATGCAAAAACCTGCCTATAGAATATGGACGTGTTTCTTTTGGAGTGGCTTGGGCTGGATGGTATTTAGCGGAGTTGTTGTAATGAATATTTGGAATCATGTTAATCTTGGTTTAGGATTTTTTGTGCTAGGTTTGGTGTTATGGGGCGTGTCAGCCGTTGCGTTGCGTATGCATCGCAATCTTGAGTAGAACTTGGACAAGGA
>CALDFS010000045.1 GCA_937942105.1 uncultured Ruminococcus sp.
TTTCCCTTGCCTTTTCAACGTCCATATCGATTCCAACGTGCATCTGCAAGCCAACGCCGTCAACCGGAACATCCTCTTCAAGCATCTTTTTGACCATGTTATACATGGTTATAGCCTTATCGGTGGAGCTTTCAAGGCTGTAGTCATTGATGATAAGCCTGGCATCAGGGTCGGCTTCGTGGGCGGTGCGGAAGGCTATCTCGATAAAATCGTACCTGTCGCCGTCGCCATCGTAATCCTTGATTATTTTGAGCCAGTTGGAAAGGCGAAGACCGTAGCTGTCATCCAGAACCTCGTTGCAGACGTCCCAGGTATCAATTTTGCCCTTATAGCGCGATACTACAGTGGTTATATGCTCCTTCATCCTTTCAACCAACAGGTCTGCGGAAGCCTGCTCGCCGTTATCCTCAAAGAACCAGTTGGGAACCTGAGAATGCCATACAAGGGTGTGACCGCGCAGGGTCTTGCCGTACTTCTCGCCGAATTCAACGAACTTATCAGTCGCATCGAAGTTATATGTATCCTCCTTGGGATGGATCTGATCCGGCTTGGTTTCGTTTTCCATTACAAAGGTGTTGAAGTGCTTGTTGATGACCTTAAAGCGGTCAGAAGTCTCATCGGTCAGATCCCACGAGTTTATCGCCGCACCGATATTGAAGTAATCGGCATAGGCTTCGCACAGGGAAGGCGCTTCATCGTCATAGGCGTATTCGGGTTTGGCTTCACCGCAGGCGGTCATAACAGTCATCATCATAATGACTGCTAAAACTGCGCTCAGTATTCGTTTCGTCTTCATAAATAATGTTCCTCCAAATGTCTGATTAGATTGAAATATACTAAATGCTTCCGTTCAAAGCATAATAGTCCATCAAAAGCTCGGTAACGCGGTAGTAAACAAGTATTCCCTCCTCAACATCGTTGAATTTAAGGTTTGCTTCGGTAAAGGCTTCGGAAACTGCCTGAACAGTTTCAGTCGGGATTATCTCCTTCTCCTCGTTTTCCTCCCAGTAGTCCGATTTAAATGAGTAAAGGTCATAATCCCAGACGTTATCCGGAACGCCCCTTACGGCTTCGCGGAGCCTGTCCGCATAATCGGTATCCAAAAGCTCGCTTGCGTTGGAATACAGGTAATAGAAAGCGTCAAGATAAGCGCTGTATTGAAGAGTCTTGCTGTTCGAGCGGGTACAGGCGATTATTGCGGCAAAGCTTGCTTCATCCTCCTGAATTATCCCTTTAAGATGCGAAAGCTCATGACAGATGGTGCAGGGCTTTGAAATATCCTGCGGGTCGCGGTTGTAGGTGGCTTCAAAGGCGAACGGGATATACAGCCCTATAAGGCTTTCCTGCGACATGAAGAAGGAAAAGTATATCTTCTTGGGGTTGGGGTAATATCCCGAAAGCTGGGAGTATTCCAAGGAAGCGTCTAATAAAGCCTGCTTGCAGTCATTAATATAGCTTTCATCGGGAAGGACAATATAGCCGTCCTCCCCGCGTTCAAACTCAGGTTCAAGCTCAGAAAGGCGCACCGAAACGGCCTCTAAGGTATCCAGCAGAAGTTCCTCGGTATGCTCAGTCTCTGGAAAATACCTTTCCGAAAATGTTGAACACTGGTACATAACAAAGCAGTTGAGCGTTTCGGTCGCGAAAACATAAGCTGCCGCCCACAGAACCAACCTGAAAGCGGTTTTTGTAACCCTTTCGCTCAGCGGCTTATCCTTATGCTTCACCATCAGAAAGATAACAAGCACAGGCACGCCTATCAGCAGCGCGGCAACGGCTATGAATATCATAGCCTCGCCGACAGAGAAGCTAAAAAGCCCGGAAAGCCTGATGAACGGCGTTGATATAACCGGATATATTTTTTGTACATAGAAGTCGGAAAAGCCGGTTGAAAGCCTTGCAATAATATTAATCAAAAGCATAATTGCAAATATTGCAGTCAGGGCAATATCCGATTTTTTAAGGCGTAATTTTTTCATCGGTTCAATTCATTTTCTTATCTACATTGATAACAAAGTAGAAGGTTCCTGTTTCCCCGGAAAATTCCTGCGCGAGTGTTTCCTTCAGCTTATCTATATCATATTTTTTGTCGAACGGCTCTATAATGTCGAACAGGACGTTTGTGTGAGTAGGACCGTCAACCAGCCGGAAATCATGCAGCCTGATATCCGGGTCGTACTTCTTTACTCCCTCTTTAGCAAGCTCATAAAGCTTGCTTCGGCGGGGATTGGAGATATCCACAGGGTCCATATGAATGGTAAGAAGGATTCCCAGCTTCGTCCTTGCCTCCCTTTCTATGTTGTCTATAAGGTCGTGGATATGTATAACATCCTTCTTAGCGTCGAATTCTACGTGTATCGAGGCAAAAACTTTTCCCACGCCATAGCTGTGAATTATAAGGTCGTGATATCCCAGAAGCTCTTCTCTGCCATCTATAAGGGAGCATATCGAATCCACCTGCTCCTTTGTCGGCGGAACGCCGAGCATGGGGTTTATAGCGTCCTTAACCATTCCCACTGCCGACCATATGACGAAGACAGACACCGCAAGACCCACCCAGCCGTCTATATTGATTTGAAAGACCTGCATTACTATCATGCTTACAAGAACAGAAAGGGTGGAAATCGTATCATTCCGTGAATCCATGGCAGTCGCCCTTATGGCTTCGGAATCTATCGCCCTGGCGAAATCGAGATATGTGAGCATCTGAACAAGCTTTACAGCAACAGCTATTACAAGTACCGCATATGTAACCATGCTGATTGAAAGCTCCTGCGGGCGCAGAATCTTATCCACCGAGCTTTTTGCGAACAGCACTCCGATACACAGCACCAGAATTGCAACCAAAAGCGCGGTTATCTGCTCGTATCTTGCATGACCGTAGGGGTGGTCCTTATCGGCGGGGCGGTTTGAAAGCCGGAAGCCTATCATTGTAAGAATCGATGAGCCTGCGTCTGAAAGATTATTTACGGCTTCCGCTACTATTGTAATACTGTTCGCCAGCAGACCTATGATTATCTTGATGACAAACAGCAGTATATTCGTTGCTATTCCGAAAGCACCCGCAACAACGCCATACCGTATTCTAACGGCTGGGTCGGAGGTATTTTTATAGTCTTTTATGAAAAGTCTTTTCAGCAAATGCAACACCTTACCTAATATATTAATATAAGTATATCATATTATAGAAATAAATCAATAAGAACTAAGGCTGTAAAATCTGCCTTATTTTCTGGTCTGCTCATCCAGCGTAAGCTCGTATGCGGGAAGAAATTCCTTTATGAACAGGTCGGCTTCCGGCAGATTCATTACCTTTATCGCTTCCATAGTCTGCTTTTCCGCCTGAGCAAAGTCGTTATTTCCGGATTTTCTTTCCTCTATGCACTTAATAAGTGCCGAAATCTTGTCCGCTGCCTTTACGAGTGAGGCAAGTTCGGAATCATCAGGCGCAAGTATTTTGCGGTAATCCTCGGCAATATCGCCCGGAATCTGCGAAACAAGCTCGTCAACCGCGGCTGCCTCTACCTTTTTATAAGCCTTGCTGATATCGCTGCTGAAATACTTTACAGGCGTAGGCAGGTCACCGGTTATAATCTCGGGCACATCGTGAAAAATGGCTATAACCGCCGCTCTTTCGGGATTCACATTTCCACCGAAGCGGGTATTTCTCAGCTCGCACAGAAGGTGCGCTATGATTGCAACATCAAGCGAATGCTCGGCAATATTTTCCGACCGCGAATTGCGCATAAGCCCCCAGCGGTTGATATATTTCATCCTTGATGTCAGGGCAAAGAAGCTGTTTGCGGATACAGTTGTGCACTTTGAATTATCTGTAGATGTACTCATAGGTCGTTGACCTCCTCCGGCATAGGGTCATATTCCTCGTTTTCTATGGCGAAATCTATTATTTTGGCGTAGAAATCAGTGGGGTTTCGAGATATCTTTTCAGAAAGCATCTTAGCCTGCTCCTCGTCCGGAGCGAAGAGCTTCAGGTCCATAAGCGCAATGCCGCTGTCGGTGCAGAGGCAGTTGACGGAATATCCCCTATCCATCTTGACGATGTCCACCTTAACGTCATTGTCGTTTTTAAGCTTTGCAAAGAATTTTAAGCCGCTGGAAAGTATTCTGTCGCGGAAGCTTTTGGGAACAAACCGTTTGAAATCGTTTGCTCCCCGCTTTGCATTTTCTGAAAGATAGTAATACTCAACGCCGTCTATTACCTGGGTAAGGATCATTTTGCTTTCAAGCATCTGCTCCACAACGTCGGAATAGAGGAAATAGTTTACATATCCATCCGCAGTGGCGATTTCGGTCAGCTGGTCGCGGGTTATGGGCCGCCCCAACTGCCACATAAAATATGCCAAAAGTATTTTAACCTCGTAGGTATCGTCGAGCTTAAGCTCAGGGTTAAGATAATCGTTGTGCTTTATCATAAATCAGTATCCTTTAACAATCAGTTTTTCAATGTCGGTTTTGCCCAGTGCCGTATTCCATCGTACCGCCAAGGTCGCGGAAGGCTTCAAAGAATTCAGGGCAGTATTTCTTTGCGCAGTCTGCGTTGGCAATAGTCAATCTGCCGCGGCAGATGGTTGAAAGAATCATCGCCGCATATACAATTTCAGGGTCGCCGCAGGAATCAACACTGCCCCCGGGAAGGGATTTTCTGCCCTTTATGCGAAGATCATCACCGTCGATATATGCGCACCCTCCGGCGCCGTTCACCATTGCGGATATATTATTCATTGATTTTCTTCCTATATTCCTAAGAACCGATTCGCCCTTAAGAGAGCAGGCGAACACCGCCATCGCAGGCGCTAAAGAGTGACATTCCGAAAAATCGTAATCAAAGCCCTTTCTTCCCGAGTACATCACCGAGCGGATGATTTCAAACACAGCGGTTTCGGGCTGGAATGACGCCGCATCAAGACCGGTTACGCTTATGTTAGAGGTCATAGCATTGGCAACGGCGAAATTTGAGGCGATAAGAAAATCTCCCCCTGCCCTTGCCTCCGAAAGGCTGAAATGCTGACCGCCTCGGATTATATACTTATCCGCAGAGCAGGCGGCCTGAATCCTGCTTTGATGCATGGCGTTAAGGGTCATATCTATATACGGCTTAGCCCCGGGCGAAGGGCTGAAAACTATCATGCTGTCCGTTTCAAATATAGCAAGAGCAAGCATAAGCCCGGAAGCAAGCTGATGTGGGATATCCGGCGGAAGCTCATATATCCCAGAGCCAAGGCTGCCGCTTATGCTAAAAGGCATTCTGCCGCTGTAATCGGTGGTCATGCCGTGACTGCACAGGCAGGAAAGAAACTTTGCAAGCCCCTCGCCCGCAAGAGCCTGACTTCCGCAGAACGCCGCATTAACGCCGTACGCGGCGGCTAAGGGGAGCGTATACGCCAAAGCCGCATAGGAGCAGCCGCAGTCGATGGTTACATTGTTCTTGATAACAATATCGGCAAAGCGTATTCTGTCCTCACGGACGCTGAGCTGTGCTCCCATGATTTTTAATGCGTTTATCAGGCGGTTCACATTTTCGGTCATTCCAACGCCCTTTACAACCGAGGATGGCTTTGAAAGCGCGCCGCATACCAGAAGCCTCAGCGCTTCCTCCTCGGATGGCACAGCCCTGAACGTTCCGCAAAGCTTTGCCGGTGTTATTATTAAATCCATATTTCCTCTTTTTTATTGAGCTTTATAGCTTCTTTATCTTAGCATAGTTTGCCATTATCTTCTTGGTTCCTACCTTTTCAAAGGCTATTTCAAGCATTGTGTCGTTAGACATTGCAGTGGCTTTCAGCACAATTCCCTCGCCGAAGATATTGTGATATACCCTTTCGCCGACCGAGAAGCTCTGAGCCGAAGCCGCTACGCCTGACGCTGGGCGGGATGCCCTAAGCTTCTCCATCTGGGAAGCAAACGGCGAAACCGTGGGTTCGTGCCTGCGCTCTGTCTTTACAGGGTCAACAGCCGTTTTTTCAGACTGCTTATCTACGGTTGCGTCGGGAAGCTCGGAAATAAACCTTGATTGCTTGTTAAAGCTGGTCGAGCCGAAAAGCATTCTCTGCTGGGCAGAGCTTAAGTAAAGCCGCTTTCTTGCCCTTGTTATGGCGACGTATGCAAGCCGCCTTTCTTCCTCAATATCCGCTTCGGAATCAAGGCTGCGCGAGCTTGGGAAAATATTTTCCTCCATGCCAACAACAAAAACATTGTCAAATTCCAAGCCCTTGGCGGCGTGAACCGTCATTAAAACTACGCAGTCATCCTCGGGGTTCATTTCGTCAAGATCGGTATAAAGGGCGATTTCCTCTAAGAAGCCGGAAAGCGAAGGCTCCTCGGCGTCCTGATAGTAATTCATCATGGTGGATTTAAGCTCGTTTATGTTTTCGAGTCGGGCAGCACCCTCTTCACCAAGCGACTGCATATATGTCTGATACCCCGATTTTTCCATAAGCTCATCCAGCAGCTCGGGAAGGGGTATCAGCTCTGAATGTTCCTTCAGCTCGTCGAACATCCCGGCAAGCTGAGTCAGCTTCAGGCTCGTGCGCGAAAGCATGGGGATATCCTGCGCAGTGCGCATTATCTGCAGCGGCGATTCGCCGAGATTTCCCGATATCTGCTCCAAAAGGTCAACGCTGGCAGCGCCTATTCCCCGCTTTGGCTCGTTGATAATTCTTTTCAGCCTTAAAATATCGTTTTCATTGTTGATGACCGACAGGTAGGAAATGATATCCTTTATTTCCTTGCGCTCGTAGAACTTCACTCCGCCGAACACTCTATAGGGGATTCCGCTTGCCATAAGCGCGTGTTCAACGGCATTGGATTGTGCGTTCATTCTATAAAGCACTGCGTTTGCGGAGTACTTTCCGCCCGCCTTG
>CALDFS010000046.1 GCA_937942105.1 uncultured Ruminococcus sp.
ACGCGGCTGACGGCAAAACAGAAGTACGACGATTACGCAGTGCGAGCCGTCCCATTCTCTTAAACAAAAGTCCGGCGTTTACGTCCACAAAATACATACAAAAGAAGAGAGATGTGCAGGAACCCGCACATCTCTCAAAATATACATTCAAAGACGCAGTAAACGCGGCTGACGGCAAAACAGAAGTACAAAGATTGCTCAGTGCGAGCCGTCAGCTTTATTCATTAACGCTAATATCCGGCACATCACTGTCGCCGCCTTCGCCGCCCATCATTTCAAGCCATTCGTCGATATTGACGTCCTCCCAATCAAGGTCGACTGCTTCATCGTCCCCATCATCAGGCAAGCGGCTTCCTTCCTCCGGCTCGGTGTCCTTAGTGGCTTCGGTGACTTTTTCTGTCTTCTCAGTCTTCTTCTCGGTCTTTTCAGTGGTCTTTTCGGTGGTCTTCTCGGTCGCCTTTTCGGTTGCGGCAGGGGTGGAAACAGTCGTCTCCTCGGGGGTGGTTATCAGCTCTGTCGGCTGAGTGTCGACCGTTGCAGCCAATGCAGGGTCATCCGTTGCGGGGGCAGCAGTAACCTCCGGCGTGAATGATTCAACCGGCAATGAAGCATCCGGCGCCGTGCTTATAACAGGCTCGCCGGCAACAGGGGTATTGTCAACCGGAACATCGGAAGGCTCAGGACCGCAGGCGGAAAATGCTGCCGCCATAGCGCTGACAACAAGTATTGCAAGGGCTGACCTTAGAATTTTTTTCATATGAATCTATCCTTTCGGCATTGTAGATATTTCTGACTTATACTATAAAAACAATTTTAAAGTCAAAAATATTGCAGATAAATTTTGCAGATAATTAACTCGTAAAAACAAAGCTCCGCCTTGGGTTGCGGGCGGAGCATATTGTTGTTAGTTTGCCAGCTTCTTGGCGAGCTGAGACTTCTTTCTTGCAGCCTTGTTCTTGTGGATAAGACCCTTAGCCGCAGCCTGATCAACCTTCTTGGTAGCAGCCTTTATAGCCTCCGCCTTTTCTGCGCCCTCAGCATTTTCTGCCTTCTTTATAGCGGTTTTGAGTGCGCTCTTTGTCATTTTGTTCTGAAGAGTTTTAGCTTCGATTACTCTGATTCTCTTCTTGGCAGACTTAATATTTGCCATTAAGACACCTCCTTACTCCTTTACCGCAAAAGTAACCTTTGCGGTATCATAAAATCCACTTATTTGGATAAGCTAATTGCACGACTGAGAGAAAGTGCAAAGGGGAGAGCTGAAACATTATAGCAATCCCAAGGTTAATGACTCCTTTTACTTATTCAACAAGTATCAAAAATAACTATAGCATTTTCTTTCTGAAATTGCAATAGCTTTTTGAAAATTTTTTTGTGATTTTGAAAGGATTTTTTAAGATGCTCTCACCAAAAACTAATATCCGCACCGATTTGGCTTTGGAAAGCGCAGAATCGGTAAAAACCGACTCGGGACTTCCCAAGGGGATATCTGCCGACACTTCGAGCAAGGGCGGCTTTACCGTAACCGATGTTAAAATCAGCTCAGACGAAGCAAGCAGGCGGATATCAAAGCCCAAGGGCAGATATATAACCTTAGAGCCTGAGCTGCCGCTCTGCTATTCCCCGGCTGACAGCCTTGCCGCCTGCGGGGTCATCCGCGATTACATTTCGGAGCTGACAGGGAACCCCGATAAAATAATGATAGTCGGGCTTGGCAACCTTTCGGTAACGCCGGACAGCTTAGGACCGCGCGTATCAAAGCACATCTTCGCCACAAGGCATATCCCCATGAATGCCCCTGACATCAACTACGATGGTCTTAAAAGCGTTTGCGTTGTCACCCCGGGAGTTATGGGCGATACCGGTATCGAGCCGGCAGAGCTGCTTAAGCCGCTTATAGAAGCTATAAAGCCTGAGACGGTAATAGTTATAGATTCGCTTGCCTGCTCATCGCCGGGACATCTGGGGCGGACTATACAGCTGACCGATACCGGAATATCCCCCGGAAGCGGAGTCAAAAATAACCGCGGCGAGCTTTCCGGCAAAACTCTTGGAGTAAAAACCATAGCTATAGGCGTTCCAACCGTCGCGGACGCCAAGGATGAGGACGGCTCGCTGACGGTGACATCCAAGAATATAGATAAGCTTATTTCAATGTCTTCCTCGCTGATATCGCAGGGGATAAATATGAGCGTGCACCCCGGACTTGACCCGGAGGAGCTGCGGCTGTTGACAACATAAGCCGCCGGCGCGGCTTATGTTGTAAAGTGATTCGCTTCGCTAGTGATGTCGCTCACTGCGTTCGCTGTGATGCACGCCTGACGGCGCGATAAGGTATCGCCTTGCGGCGATGGATTTAAGAGCGACTTACGTCGCCTTGGAGTTAAGCGGCGTAAGCCACTCTTAAAATCCGTTGGCGTGCGTTTCACCGAATGGCGAAACGCTTGCATCACTTTTATCGGCATCAGCCGCAAAAAACGCCCAAGCGGCGCAGAAGCTCTCCTTCCGCACCGCTCAGTCAAAAATACATCAAGCTATTATCGTCCTTGCCTTTGCAACAATGCTTTTGTCATTCTCATAGGACAACACCGATTGGGCTCTGCCTATTTCCACCCATTTTATGTCCGCTATCTCCTCCTCCTGAGGGATATAGTCGGAATTCTTTGCTTTGGCGAGAAAATACACTACCACCTTCTGCGTTCCGCGCTTGGGTGAATAAGAAACAGTCTCTCTGAATGAGGAATCGATTATAACGTCGATTCCGGTTTCCTCCATTATCTCGCGCTGAGCGGTTTCAACCTCGGTCTCTCCGAACTCAACGTGCCCCTTCGGAAAAGACCAATGACCGCTGTTGACGTGCTTTATCAGCAGTATTTCGGTGTTGCCATGAAACTTGCGGTAGACGATTGCCCCGCAGGATTTTTCATGCAGCATTCCATATCCTTTCTGTTCAAAACTGCCTTTTGCTGAAAAAAACAGTTTGTACATAATACAAATTCACATTAATTATATCACAAGTAAGCGAATTATGCAACTGTTTTGCAAACAAAAAAGGCATGAAAATAATACCGAAAGAAAAACGCTCCCCGCCGCAAAGCTCAAAGAAAGCTTTAACGGCAGGGAGTAAAAATTTTCAGGGGATCCCCAAAAGATGCAGGGGACACGCTTGACCTGATTATATCCGGTTACTGATTGTCTTCAATAAACTTTACAATATCGCCTACGGTTCTGATATTTTCAACCGCGTCGTCAGGAATCTCAACTCCGAATTCGTCTTCAAAAGCCATGCAAAGATCTACAACGTCCAAAGAGTCAGCGCCAAGATCGTCGGTAATAACCGAATCTGAGTTGATTGCGGATTCTTCAATATCAAGATTTTCGGCAATAAGCTTTACAACCTTATCGTAAACCATTTTTCAAAACCTCCTCCTTAGTGTTAAATCACATAATAGTGTAGCGTTTAAAAAGGGATTTGTCAATAGCTTTTACATTATTTTCACGGGTTTTTTATATTCTTTTTTGAACGGGGTGCGGAAGGATGAATTTGAAGAGTTGGGGGAGGGGGAATCTCTGCTGTCGAAGGCGCGCCCTCAGATTTTGGGGCAGGCAGAGGTCTACGCGCCTTTCGGCGCGTTAGCGGCTTACGCCGCTCGGGACGCGTAAGCGTCCAGGCCTCTGCCCCGTGCTTAGTATGGCTCCCCGCAAAACTGCGATAGAAAACTATTTCCGATGGGCGCGCCGGCGGGAACGCTCAAACCATCCTCCTAAAACAGCTATGCACAAACTACAAAAGAGACTAAACAAAAGTCGGGCGTTTCCGTCCAAATATTGCAAGTCAAAGTGCTTTATATGCAAAAAACATCCTACATATCAAAGCAAAATCAAGGACGGAGGAAACGCAATGCGTGACGGCAAACAATAGTGTAACGATTACAAAGTTACTGACGTCACCTTCACGTATGCAGCTCCAACTGCATACAATATATTACGCCGACAAAACGAAAAAGGAGCGCTTTACAATGTCCTGTTCACTATGCATGATAGTCAAAAACGAGGAAGAGGGGCTGGCGCGGTGTCTTGAATCCGCAAGCGGCATCTTCGATGAAATAGTCATAGTAGACACCGGCTCGGCGGATTCTACCCGCGAAATCGCCCTGCGCTTCACCGACAGGGTATACGATTACGTCTGGCAGGATGATTTTGCCGCCGCCCGGAACTACTCATTCAGTCTTGCAAAAAGCGAATATGCCATGTGGCTGGACGGCGACGACTATATCCCGCCGCAGAGCAGAAGCGAGCTTATATCCATCCTTTCAGAGCTTGATAAGACCAAGCCCGACGCGGTATTTCTTCCCTACGCCGTAAGCTTTGACGAGCAGAACCGCCCGTCACTTGTTTACGAGCGTGAAAGGATAATCCGCCTTGCCTCCGGCATGAGGTTTGAGGGTGCGATTCACGAGGCAATACCGGTCAGCGGCAGCGCCGTTCACCGAAGCGCACAGATATATCATCTCGGAAAAAGCAAGCGTGAGGAACAAAGAAACCTGCGGATCTTTGAGGGTCTTATTAAAAGCGGCAAGCGCCTTTGCGCGCGGGAAAAATACTACTACGCCCGCGAGCTGTGCTATGCAGGAAGGCTTGAAGAAGCAAAGCGGTATTACCTTGAATGCTTCGGGGATAAAGGCGCATGGAGCGAAAACCGCGTATCCAGCGCGATAGAGCTTGCTGCTTTAATAGCGGATGAAGACCCGGACGAAGCCCTTTCCCTGCTGCTTGGAAGCCTTGCAATGGCCCCTCCGAGGGCGGATATGTGCTGTGCCGCAGGGAACATCTTTCTTAAAAGGGGCGAGTACGAGCAGGCGATATTCTGGTACAGCCTTGCGCCGTCGAGATACGCAGGCGTTGGGGCAAGCTTCATCTCTGCCGATTACGGAGGATATATACCGTATTTGCAGCTGACCGTCATATACGACCGTTTGGGAGATATGCGCACCGCCCGCGAATACAACGAGCTTGCGGGGAAGTGCCATCCCCAAGGGGCGGAATATCTTTGGAACAAGGCTTATTTTGAAAGCGTTGATAATCGTTGAGGCGTTAATCTGACATTCAGGAGATAACTATATGGCAACTTACAATTGTTCAAACGGCGAATGCATAGAGATTGCCAACGTCAGCTGCAGAGCTGTTCAGATGGACGTTGGGTGCGGATGCCAGGATAGAAGATGCTGCATAGGTCCCACAGGAGTCACCGGAGCTACGGGAGCAACCGGAGCTACAGGTGCTGCCGGAGCGGCTGGAGCAGCCGGCGCAACCGGTGCTACAGGCGCCACAGGCGCGACAGGAGCAACAGGCGCTACCGGCGTAAGCGTTACCGGTCCGACCGGTCCAACCGGAGCAACCGGCGCTACAGGCGCAACCGGTCCCGCGGGAGCAAGCATAACCGGTGCCAACGGTGCGACCGGAGCTACCGGAGCTACCGGAGCGACAGGCGCTACCGGACCTACCGGCGTTACAGGTCCTACAGGCGCGACAGGCGCTGATGGACTGAGCATTACCGGTCCTACTGGTCCGACTGGAGTTACCGGAGTAACAGGAGCTACCGGTCCGACCGGCGTTACAGGTCCTACAGGCGCGACAGGCGCTGATGGATTGAGCATTACCGGTCCTACTGGTCCGACTGGAGTTACCGGAGCAACAGGCGCTACCGGTCCTACCGGCATTACCGGTGCTACCGGACCTACCGGTGCCGATGGATTGAGCATCACTGGTCCTACTGGTCCGACTGGTGTTACCGGAGCAACAGGTGCTACCGGTCCTACCGGTGCCGATGGATTGAGCATCACTGGTCCTACTGGTCCGACTGGTGTTACCGGAGCAACAGGTGCTACCGGTCCTACCGGTGCCGATGGATTGAGCATCACTGGTCCTACTGGTCCGACTGGTGTTA
>CALDFS010000047.1 GCA_937942105.1 uncultured Ruminococcus sp.
CATACAGTATGCACATTGCAGTCAAGGATGATACCGGATATACCGCACTAAACCACAATTCGGGTGTGTTCTTTGCAAAGGCCACCGATAATGCCGACGGCACACTTAATTCAAAGACCCTTCGCTCGCCAATAGCCTTTAAGCTTGCAGACGGAGGATACGGAATCATGGCTGTGCGCACAAACGAAATCGGCGCAGCGGACAGTGAAAGCTTAGGAAGCGTATTAGTCGCGAAGACGGATGATTTTATCTCCTACACCGAAATAGGTCTTTTAAAGCTTTGCGATTCCGAAATCCAAGCCGTCAGCTGCAAATACTGCGAGAGCGGCAAGGCTTACAAAGTCTCATATATGGCTGATAACGTCTGCAAAATCTTCAAGCTGACCGACTTTGAGGCTCTTTCGGGAGAGGCTGTTGACAGCTGCTCCGGCGGATGCGAGGTAAATATCCCCAATATCAGCTGCGATATCGAGGGTGCGCACCCAAGCTGCGAGATTGAGGTATCGGATGAAATAGCCGACCGTCTTATAAAGAAGCTCATCACCCCGGTGAACATTGAGATAAAGGTTCCCGCCGAGATTGATGTGAAGTGTCCCGGATGCGTTGAAAGGATTACGGCGACTGCGGTATATTCCGATGGCTCCACCGATGAAAAGCGCGTCGATTGGGATATCAGCGGAATTGACTTCTCGCAGCCCGGCAGATACGAAATCAGCGGCAGGGTGCATCAGGATCACTTCGAGTTCCCCATTGCCACAGACCGCGCCGACCCATGCGTTGCGCACTGGAACGGCAAATACTACTTCATCGCCACCAACGACGCTGACGGCAACCATACCTTATATATAAGATGTGCTGACAGCATCCCCGAGCTTGTTACCGCCCCTGAAACTCTCCTGCTGGACTCCAAGACTTACGATGATATCGGCGGTCTTCTTTGGGCGCCTGAATTCCACGAGGTTAACGGAAGGCTTTACATCTTCCACGCGGCTACCCCCGGCGAATTCTTCCGCGAGGAAAGCCACATTATGGAGCTGCGCGAGGGCGGCGACCCCATGGTAAGGTCAGACTGGTCCCGCCCGCAGAGAATAGTTAAGGCGGACGGAAGCGAGCTTTGCGAGGCCGGCAAGGTCATCACCCTTGATATGACCTGCTTTGAGTGGCAGGACGAATACTACGTCATCTGGTCGCAGAGGCAGTTTTTGCCTGTTGATCAGGGTGCATGGCTATATATCGCGAAGCTGAACCCCGAACACCCACGCAGACTTTTAACAGAGCCTGTTGTTCTTTCCAAGCCGGACTACGGCTGGGCAAACAACCACACCTTTGTTGACGAAGGTCCGTTCTCCCTTGTTCGCGGGGATAAGCTGTGGGTATCCTTCTCCAGCGCGGCGGTGGATTCAACATATGTCGTTTCATTCCTTTCAATAGAAAAGGGCAAGGATTTGCTTGTCAGGGAAAACTGGACTAAGGCTAACTTTCCCTCCATGACATCGCGCTGTGTTGAGGGCGAATTCGGCACAGGTCACAATGCTTATGTCACAGATGGGGACGGCAAGGTATGGAACACCTACCATGCAAGACCGGGAATCGACGCTCCCCGCTCCAGCGGAATAAGAAGGGTACACTTCAACATTTACGGAGATCCTGTTCTGGATATGACCGAGGAAATGGATATCAAGCCGGAGTTAAGAGACGTTAAAACCATCATAAATATAAAATAATCACCGAATAAAAGGAGCTGACGCAAATGCTATACGCTTTTCCTCCCAAAAGCCGCGAAATCACCGATTATCGGCTTGAAGGCGGCATACTTTACCTCTATTCACAAGCCTTAAAGCACAGGATCATCCCGATTTCTGAGGATATCGCCCGCATAAGCTGCACCGATGCGGAGAATTTTGACTCCGGAGACAAGCCAGGCGTCATCCTGAAAAGCGTTTCAGATGGCTGGAAGCTCAGTGCGGACAGTGAAACGCTAAGGTTTTCATCCTCTGCGCTATCCATCGTCATAGACCGCAAAACAGCTTCATACAGCTATTATGACGGCGAAGGCAGGATGCTTCTGAGCGAGAAATCCCGCAGTGCCAAGGAGCTTGACGGCTTTACCGCCTATAAGCGGGAGGCTTCTGCAACCGAAAAAGTCAAAACCGCAGACGGCGAGAAGACGGTTGTAACCGAGGGCAAAAAGGTTGAGTGGGGCAGGCTCTGCCACACAAGGCTTAACCTTGACTTTGCCGACGGTGAGGCACTGTACGGTCTTGGTCAGCACGAGGAAGGCTTTATGAACCTTCGTGGGAAGACGGTTTATGTCTATCAGGCAAACCGCAAAATCGCCGTTCCCATGCTGGTATCCTCCAAGGGCTGGGGAATTCTTTTCGACACCTACAGCCCGATTATCTTCAACGACAATGAATACGGCAGCTATGTTTACACCGAAGCAGACAATGAAATGGACTTCTACTTCGTAAACGGTGGAAATCCCGACGGCGTTATAAAGGAATACCGCAGGCTTACAGGAAAGGCGGCAATGCTGCCAAAATGGGCGTTCGGCTACATTCAGTCGCAGGAAAGATATGAAAGCTTTGACGAAATTATTTCGACTGTTGAGGAGTTCCGCAGGCGGGATATCGGCATAGACTGCATTGTTCAGGACTGGTGCTCCTGGCCGGACGGCATGTGGGGGCAGAAATCCTTTGACCCTGTTCACTACCCTGACCCAAGCCAAAATATCTCGAAAATACATGAGCTGAACGCCAAGTTCATGCTTTCGATATGGCCCAATCCAAGTAAATCCACGCCGGATTATGACGAATTTTCTGATAAGAGCCTGATGATAGAGACGGACGACTGCTACAACGCCTTCAGCCCGGAGGCGCGCGACCTATACTGGAATCAGGTGAGCAAAAGCCTTTTCAAGCACGGCGTTGACGCTTGGTGGTGCGACAATTCCGAGCCGTATACCCCGGAATGGAACCGCATAGTCCGCGCCTGCGAGGGCAGAGCGTATGAGGAATTTGTTTCCGCCGCTTCAGACAGGTTCGAGCCTGACAAGCTCTGCGAATTTCCGTTCCGCCACGCGCAATCGCTTTATGAGGGTCAGAGGAGCGAGACAAATATAAAGCGCGTAGTAAATCTTACAAGATGTGCCTACACCGGAAGCCAGCGCTTCGGAACTATACTATGGTCGGGCGACACGTCTGCATCCTGGGACACTTATAGGAGGCAGATTGCGGCGGGGCTGAATTTCTGCGCCTCGGGGCTTCCCTACTGGACTATGGATATCGGCGGGTTCTTTGTAAAGCATTCGGTGAACTGGTATTGGGACGGCGACTATGACGACACCGTTTCCGACCCGGCATACAGGGAGCTTTATGTAAGATGGTTCCAGTGGGGCGCGTTCCTGCCCATCTTCCGCGCTCACGGAAC
>CALDFS010000048.1 GCA_937942105.1 uncultured Ruminococcus sp.
AAAAAGCTTTTCGTTTTTATCAGTCATATGTTACTCCTTTCCGGGCAAGGCTAAACAGCATAGCCCTTGGCTTCAAGATATTCCTTCAGGGAGCATCTCAGCCGTGAAAGCTGAACCCGCAGGCTTCCCTCATTGATTCCAAGGCTTTTGGCTATCTGACGCGCAGTCTCCATCTTGAAATATCTGCGCACGAATATTACCCGCTTTTCCTTTCCGATGCTCGCAAGCCAGCGGTTTATCTCTTCGGCAAGGGTTTCTTCATCGATGACCTCAAAGAATTCGCTCCCGCGGGATACATCCGGCAGGCAGTCGCCAAGCTCTTCAAGCGCAACGCTGACTGCGTTTCGCTTCTGTGTCTTTCTCTTTTTAAGGCAATCAATCGAAATGTTTCTTGTCATCTTGGCAAGGTAAGCTTGCAGATTGCCCGGTCGAACCGTGCCCACGGTCTTCCATGCCTGCATAAGGGTATCGTTAAGACACTCCGCGCTGTCATCGCGTGAGCCTGTTATTCTAAAGGCAAGCTTTTTCAGTTCTTCGCCGTATTTTGCTTCGGTCTCGCGAAGGGCGGATTCATCAGCGTCTATGTAGAGCTGTATTATTTTTTCGTCCTCCAAGCTATCATCTCCCGTGTTTGTTAATAAAGACGTCTTCACCTATTATGACGATAAAATGCACTGCCGTGTAACACTTTTTAATTATTTTATCTTATTTTTGTTAATCGGTCAATAAAAATACCGGCACAGACCTTATAACGCAGTCTGCGCCGGTATATTATTACATTTTTTATTTATCTGATATCATACTCGCCGTCGGCAAGACGTGTTATCGCAGTGCGGTAGAACTCCGCCGCCGCCTTTTCGAGATAGAGCGTATCCATGGCTCCTGCTGTCTCATAGCTTGAATGCATTGCAAGCTGAGCTAAGCCTATATCCACAGTGTTGATCGAGAGCTGAGCGGTGGATATGTTTCCAAGCGTTGAGCCGCCCGCAAGGTCGGAGCGGTTAACATATGTCTGCACCGGAACGGCGACTGCCTTGCAAACTTTGCGGAATATTGCTTCGGAAACGGCATCGGTCGCATATCGCTGATTGCCGTTGAATTTCAGCACGATTCCGCCGTTCATGGCGGGCTTGTTAACAGGGTCGGCATATTCAGGGTGATTAGGGTGGACGGCGTGGGCATTGTCCGCCGAAATCACAAAGCTTGAAGGCATAAGCTCGGCTGTCTGCTTGCCAAGAGCTTCACATATGCGCGATACGCTTGTTCTAAGGAAATCGGAATCCGCGCCTTGTTTGGTGCCGCTTCCAACCTCCTCGTTATCCAGAACACAGAGGACCGAAACCGTCTTCGCATTGTCCCCCGCCAAAAAGCCCTGAAGTGATGCGAACGCGCACTGCAAATCGTCAAGCTGAGGGGCGGAGACAAATTCGCCGTCGTTCCCCCAAATCGTTCCCCTTGTGCGGTTGTAAAGGAATAGGTCGCTTCCGGTAATGTCCCCCGGCTTTACACCCGCCGCCTCGGCAACAGTCTTCATAAGGCTTCCCTTTGCCGCCGTGCTCCCCAGAAGCGGTATCATATCCACCTGAGCGTTGAAGCTCATGCCGTCGTTGATGTTTCTCTGCATGTGAATGGCAACGTTTGGGATCATCAGAAGGTCTTTATCTATATTTACAAGCTGGGTCTTTATCTTCGAGCCGTTGACTGTTACCACCCTTCCGGCGATGGAAAGCGGTCTGTCGAGCCAGGTGGAGCATATCATTCCGCCGTAGCGCTCGGTATTTACGCGGATGTATTTGCCTAAAGTCTCCATTTCAGCGTCAGGCTTTACCCGAAAAGTCGGCGAATCGCTGTGCGCGGCTATTATGTTAAACCCGCCGATATCACCCTCACCCACCTTGAAGGCTATCACAGATGAAAGGTTGCGTGTAACATAATATTTTCCGCCGGGAGCAATGTCCCACTTTTCGCACTCTTTAAGCTCCTTAAAGCCCTCATTTGAAAGCCGAAGACAGATATTCGCCACGGCGTGATACCTTGAAGGGCTTGCCGCAATGAAGTCGATAAGCTTTCTGGCGGAGGTCTTGTGGTCGGTCATGGAAATCATGTCCTCGGAATCGGCAGAACCGCCGGCGGCATCGGAGGACTCGCCCATCGCGCCGGTATTTCCCAAAAGATATTCGCTTGAAACATCATAAAGTCTGCCCAGCTTTTTCAGCACCTCCAAAGCCGGATAATAAGAATCGGTTTCGTATCTTGAAAGGGACTTATTGCTTATTCCTATAGCCTCGCTCGCCGCAGACTGAGAAAGACCCTTTCTTTTCCTCGCCTTTCGCAGGCGTTCGCCCAATGTCGTCAAAACAAATCCCACCTTTTTATTAATCTATGATTATTGTAGCACAGTGTATGAAGATTTTCAAGAGTGCAGACCAAAAGCTTTCCGTCTGCACGGAAATCCGGCAGATGTTGGCTCACCCGGGTGGCGCGCCCACAGCAATCCGTAGCAGCGGAGGCCTGGACGCTTGCGCGTCCTAAGCGAATCCAAGCATTTTGGGTCTGCCCCAAAATGCCTGGATTCGCTAACGCGCCATGGGCGCGTAGGCCTCCGCCCGAACTCTATACGTTGCCCGCAGGAACTGCGATATAGCGCAATCCTATAGGGGCGCGCCGGTCGTAACCGCACAAACTGCCGCTCCAAGCTCCCTGCACTGCCGCCTTGGCAACATATTATGCCAACATTATGTATAATTCGTCAAATAATATACCAAATGTAATCAATGAATCCCGTCTAAATCCTCTCAATAACCGCCATCATAGTCCTAACGCAAACCCTTGCCGACTCGCAGGCCATCTTTGCGAACTCCTCAGCCCCGCCGGAAACGCTGTCCGAAACCGCCTTTATAAGCAGCGCTGGAACTCCGCACCGATTGGCTGTGAGCAGTATTCCGGCAGACTCCATCTCGCAAATAGAAGCCCCGAACCTATTGTGAAGCTCCGTCTTTTTGTCAGGGTCGGCAACAAACTTGTCCGCCGAAGCGCAAATTACCCTTTCAAGCTCCGGCATAACGCTAACAGCAAGCTCAATAAGCTTCTGGTCGGCGGCGATGTAGACATCCGGCAGGTCGGAATATCTTCCCATCTCGGTGCCGTCAATGGCTGAAACGTCATAGTCATAGTGAATAACCTTTTCCACAACGCAGGTGCGGCAAAGGGACATCTTGGGCGTAAGCCCTCCGCATATTCCGAAGTTAACAATCAGCCGAACGCCGTATTTGGATATCAAAAGCTGAGTTGCGGCAGAGGCGTAAATCTCGCCTGCTCCGCTTTTGGCAACGTACAAATCATTGCCGCTTACGCTGTATCTGCGAATGTCAAAGCCGTCTGCCGTAATCGTTTCTATTGGCTCCCCCATCTCGCTGAGCATGGCGTTTATCTCGTCCATAACCGCAACTATCATTCCTATTTTCATCTTTATCTTCCTTTCTTTTGTGATGATTCCGTGCATCAGTCCAGCACCGTTTCCATGGTGGTTTTCTGGATTCCCATGCCCATCCTCTCATAAAACGCCCTTGCAGGGTCGTTGCCTTCCCAGACGTTCAGGGTGATATTGTGGCAGCCTATCGACCTGGCATAGCTCTTTACATGCTCAAACAGCGATGATGCTATATGCCTGCCCCGCCAGCACTCGTCAACGCAGATATCGTCTATGTATATCGACTTGAAAGACTGCATATTCTCCTGCCCGAAGGTGTTTTTGAGCTGGCAGAAGGCGTATCCACGCGCTAAATCCTGCTCGTCAGTCCAGACGAATATCGGGGTGCTGTCGTCATTTATGATGTCCGCAAGCTCGGAATCGGTGTATTTTTTAGTGTTCGGCTTAAACAGATCGGGGCGGATGCTGTAATGCACCATCAGCACCTGCTCCAAAAGTGAATTTATCTGCGGGATGTCTGCTATTGCTGCTTTTCTTATCATTTCCTTGAATCCTCCCAATCCTTCCTGTAAAGAATATTGACCTCTGATTCCTCAACCGTGCCCATGCGGGTCTTATAATCCATAACGGAATAGTGCCTGAATCCGCACTTCTGCTGAACTCTTGCCGACTGAGCATTCCTGCTGAAATGTCCGCAGAAGATAGCATCAAGTCCCAAATCCTCAAACAGATAGCGTATTACCTCGCAAACAGCCTCGGGCATTAAGCCCCTGCCCCAGTAGTCTTTTGAAAGGACATAGCCGATTTCGCGGCATTTAAGCTGCGCAAATTCCGGAAATTCATCCTCATTATACCGCTCAATTCCCAGCGAGCCGATAACCTTGCCCTCATGCTCTAAGGCGAATACATGCTTACCGCTGATGAACCTGTCAAGAATCTCGCGTGATACCTCTATGCTCTCGTGCGGCGCCCAGCCCGCCATCTGACCTACGCCGTCTACGCTGGCGTATTCGTAGAAATCATCAAGGTCTGTAGGCTTCCATGGGCGAAGGAGAAGCCTTTTGGTCTTTAGCGTTACTTGGGTTATATCAATTGGAACATTCATAAAATTTCCCTCCTATCGGTTTCTGTGATAAAATAAAAGTACCGGTCTATTATATAGCCATTATATAAATTTGGCAAGGGTTCCACTCGTCCCAAAGCGTCGGAAATACCTCCAGCTCCTTAAATCCGAGGGACAGATAGAACAGATTAGTTTCGTCATACTCCTTATACCTTCCCATCTGAACCGTCTTCACCTGAATAAAGGAATACCCCAGCCGAGCGGCTTCGAGCCTTGCTTCCTCAAAAAGTGCCCTTCCAATGCCTTTTCTGTGATGCTCCTTGACAACACCCATCACCGCAAGCTCGACTGTTTCCTTGCCTGTCTGCTTTAAGTACAGAAAGCCTATCGGCTTATCATCTTCAAAAGCGCAGAAAAACGGCTTTCCTGCACTTTCGCGGATGTATTCCTCACGTGCAGAATCTATACCGAACCATTCCGGCAGGGCTTCTAAAATTTTTCTTGATATTATCAGCTTTTGACTGTCGTCAGTTATTTGCTTTATGTTCATGCAAAGTCACCCTTGAATAAATTATTGTCCCGGCTCTTTTGCCGAGACGGTATCCTTAACAACAAACGCCGTGCCGGCAATCATGATAATCAATGCGGCGAAATAGATTCCGGTCAGCTTCTCGCCGAGAATCACAAATGATAGAAATGCTCCCACAAACGGCGCAACGGCATAATATGCGCTGGTCTTCGCTGCTCCCAAATCCCGCTGCGCGCGGATATACAGGAAAATGCTCATTCCGTATGCAACAAATCCCAGAAGCATAGCCGGAAGAATATAGCGCATCTCCGGGATTTTTTCGCCGGATATCAATGCAATCACAAAAGCTCCTCCGCCCGAAAAGATTCCTTTAAGCACAACAATTTCATAGGTGCTTTTATCCGAGATGCTCCGGGTGCAGTTGTTCTCCAAGCCCCAGCACGCGGTAGCAAGAAGCACTAAAACCGAGCCGTAGGAGAACCGGAAGCTCCCCGTTCCTTCAAACGAAAGAAGTATGCTTGATAGTGTAATCATGCCGATAGCCGCCCAGAGCCGCTTGCTGACAGATTCTCTGAAAGCAAGGCAGGCAATAAGCGTAGTCGCCACGATTTCAAAGTTGCCGAGCAAAGAAGCGTTTGCGGCTGTACCGTATTTTATGCCGAGCATCAAAAAGATAGGTGCAAGAATGTCAAGAACTATCATTCCTATGGTATATGGCAAATCCTTTTTTGTAAGGCGCTCCGCCATATCCTCCTTGTGCCAATGGAAAATATACATTATCCCCACGCCCGCTCCCGCTCCAAGGTACAGAAACGCCGCCATGAACGTTGCGGGGACGTTATTTAAAAGCAGCTTGGAAAGCGGGGTATTTATGGCGTAAAACGCAGCCGCCAAGAGGGCAAATATTATTGATATGTGTTTTGGTTTCGTTATTATCACCTTGATGTTGTTATTTTTTGTTCTCTAAACCCCTCGAATTCGAGGGGTTAAAATCCGGGTTCTACATCAAACCCTCACTTAACTCCCCGCATAATCATAGTCACCGACATATTCGTATCCCACTGCTTAATGCCGTTGTCATACAGCTCGATTCTTTTATCGTACTTTGCATTGATTATGCCGATCAATTCCTGAATTTCGCGATCGCTAACAGCACCTGCGTCAAGCTGCGCCAAGCTTGCGGCATTATCAACAGCGCACTTTCTGTCGGCGTTTATCATGGCATAAGCCATTTCCTTTGGATAAATGGGGTTATCAGGAGTAAGATTTATTGTAATGTAGTCGGTAGTTACATCCTTAAAGCCATACTTCTCCATGCACAAGGGCATTTCCATTTCTGTTTGGGGGTATGCACATACGGCATACTTTTCGGTGATGTCCCTGAAATATTTATCCACCCGGTTCCATATTTCCTTTTCCAATTCCGATTCTTCCTTGACGCATTGCGCAGATATGTTAACCCCTTTTCTTGCCGACAAAACCAGGCAGACTCCGCCATCTTTCAACACGCGGTATTGCTCCCCATAAAACCTTGCCGGCTCGATATGCTCCGAAACGGTGTTTGAAATCGTCACATCGAACGAATTGCTTTCATATGGCAGCTGTGTGGCGTCGCCCTCCGTAAATTCGATTTGCGGGGCTATGCTTTTTGCAAACTCTATGAAATTGGAATCCCTGTCGATTCCGGCTATCCGGGCAGATGGATACCATCTTTCCAAGGACTGCGCAAGCGCTCCCGGTCCGCAGCCAATCTCCAGAATTCTTGATTTATCATTGATTCTAAAAGCGTCGGTATATTTGCTTTTGAACATATCGGCGAATCTCAAAGCTCGGGATTCGTATAACGTGCCTACGCTTTGTATGTATGTTGACCATATTGTGTTCATGTGAAATCACTCCGTAGAATTATATTTTCTTGCTCCACAGATGAGGCAGAACATACATCTTCACCGACAATCAGGAAATCGTTGAACTCGGCATAGGCTTTCATTCTGGCTTTCTGAGCATCCAGAGAATATCCATCAATCTGCATGGTGGTGGATACTCTCGTGTAAATATATACTTTTGTCTTGTCTTTTTTCATATCATTATCCTCATTCGTGCCATTGTCCGTTGCGCCATTATGTAACCCCTACTCCGAAATTGCTTTCAGAGTAGGTTTGGACACTCATCACACGTATATTATATCATGCAACGTCCTCTTTTTCAATAGATTTCGCAAAAGGTTTGGAATTGTTTACATTTTCATTCTCTTTGCTGTCCAAACAAATCGGCGGCTCTGGAAGATTATCAATATCCAGAACCGCCGCATATTTCTCTATTAATACTATTATTCTTCTAAAAATCGACTAAACAGTATTATGTACCCCTCGCTAAAAATTAGGAAAGGACAAAAGTGAAGTCAAGCTCTCGGTATCTCTTCGAAGTGCTGAATTACAATTATCAAAGTAATAAAAGAACTACTACCCCATGACTGGGCGAACAAACCTACCACCGAGGAACGGCAGTAAAAATAAAACGCAAG
>CALDFS010000049.1 GCA_937942105.1 uncultured Ruminococcus sp.
CACCGGCGAAGAAGGCTTCCCTATTGCAATTTGGGGAGATGCAGCAACCATGGTCCCATGGGCTGTGTGGAAAGCGTATGCCGATATATCGGTTATCGAGCACCAATATGACAGCATGAAGGCATATACCGAGGCGGAATTAAGAGCTGCCGCCGCAACCGGCGAGGGTCTTGAAAAGTACCTCTGGAACAGCAATCCATTCCAATACGGCGACTGGTGCGCTCCCGGGGAGAGCTACGATGATTGGCTTAAAAAGGGCGATTTCCTTGCAACATCGTATATGGCAAACAGTGTGCAGATAATGATAGATTCGGCAAGGCTTCTTAATAAAGCTGACGATGCCGAGCATTACTCCGAAATCCTTGAAAATATCAAAAAAGCTTTTGACAGATACTGCATCAAAGAGGACGGCAGGCTCACCGGCGATTTTCAGTCCAACTACGTCTGTGCGCTTTACTTCGGGCTTGTGCCGGAGGATAAAAGAGCGGCTGTTGCCAAGCGCCTTGCAGAGCTTGTCCGCGAGAACAATTATCTTATACACACCGGATTTGCGGGCACTCCATACATCCTGTTTGCCCTTGCCGACAACGGATATGTTGACGATGCCTATAAGCTTCTTCTGAATGAAGAGTGTCCCGGCTGGCTTTACACCGTCAATGCCGGCGGCACTACCATGTGGGAGCGATGGGATGCTCTTGCAAAGGATGGCACTATAAAAGCCGACGCTCTGCCCGAGATGGTTTCCTTCAATCACTATGCCTATGGCACTGTCGGAGATTTTCTCTATCGCAGGGTACTCGGTCTTGAACCGATTGAGGCGGGATATAAAAGGTTTTCTGTAAAGCCTGTTTTGGGCGGAGGAATAACTCACGCTGAGGGAAGTCTTGAAACAAGGCACGGACGGATTGAGATAGCATGGAGAATTGTAGACAGCAGATTTGTGCTTGACGTTACAGTTCCGGATGGAACAACCGCTGAAATCACTCCGCCCGATGGAAATACCGAGATCGCCGCCGAAGGTAGACACAGAAAAGAAATCATGCTGTAATATCAGGCGGCAGAATGAATATGACATGATATAAGCTATTAAAAAGAATAGCATTGTAAATAATCATAAAATAAGCGTCCGTTTATCCGGGCGCTTATTTTGCTTTATGGGGTACTATAGGCGGTTCTTTTTTTATTTATGCGTCTGCCTGTACTTCGCGGGAGTGATTCCGAAATGCTTCTTAAAGGCATTCTGAAAATATGGCTGATTGGTAAAGTGAAGGTAATTGCTTATCTCCGCCAGGCTCATATCAGTATACTTTAAAAGCGTCTTAGCCTCCTGCATGCGGCACTCTGTAATGTACTCCCCTACATTCTTTCCTGTTTCCTGCTTAAATCTTGCGGCTGTATATGCCCTACTTTTTCCGATGTGCTGAGCAACATCAGGAACGGTTATTGCTTCTGTCAGATGGATGGCAATATACTGCATACAGGATAACACCTCGTCAGAGATGCCCTCGGGCATGCGCGCCTGTGCAACACGGCTTGTAAAGTCGATGAGCATATTAAACTGTAGGTTTTTAACCGCATCCAGGCTTTGCAGGCGTTCGCACTCCTGAATATAGGTATCTATGAGCTGATAGGTCTGCTCGATATTCATTCCTCCGGGTATTGCGCCCTGCTTTCCAACCATGGTAATTGTGCCTATAAACAGATTCTTGGCTTGGCGCAGCGGCGTTTGAGCCAGCTTGCCCTCAACAAGCGGGGTGTTTGTTACTGTTTGCATAAGGAAAGCCCGCATCTGCTCAGGGCTTCCGCGGCGGACATATTCCAGCAGCCGCTTTTCAAAGAAATAAGTACCGTGCTGTTGCTGCTCGTTCTGCGCAAGGTAGGATGCCTTGGCATGGCGGGTGGCAATTTCCTTTTCATAAGACATATCCGAAACGTGAAAGTGGTCGGTGATGGACAGCTCTTCACCGTTCAAAATCATATGCAGAAACAGCAGTATATTGAGAAAACGATGATAGGTATAGTGAGGTACAGCGCCGAGAAACTGTGCAATTTCAGCCTCGCGGTTTTGCGGAATGGCATTTTCCCTCATAAATGAGCGAATCATTTCAGGTATTACAGTGCCGCTGTAGACCGGTCCTAAAAGTAAAAATCCCCCAGTCTGCCCCACACGGATTATTCCGTAAAGTCCCATATCAGGCGTGGAATATGCAGCGGGATTCTGCTCAGCGGCGGCAAGAATCCGCTGAACGTTTTGGTGCATAGGAATGTCCTTGGGAAAGCCCTCGCTGTATACGCGCACATCATTCTCGTAATATGAGATGGGCAAATAGTGGGAAGCGTAGAAATATCGGCAGAATACACAAAAATCCATGGTTATTATTCTCTCCTTGCCAATTGAATTTTATAATATTATAGCGTATTATGCAATACAATTCAACCCCTATGTGCTAAAATAATAATATGAAATATTTAATCAAGGAGGATTGTCTATGGGCAAAGCTGTTTATAACCCGTTTCTTCCGCTGACAGAGTATATTCCGGACGGCGAGCCGCATGTGTTCGGCGACCGGGTATATCTATACGGAAGCCATGACAAAGCCGGAAGCGACAGATTCTGCGTTCAGGATTACACGGTGTGGTCCGCTTCTGTGGACGATCTGACAAGCTGGACGAATCATGGCATATCCTACCGCAAAGCTCAGGATCTGCGGGCAAAGCCGGGAAAGCTTCCGGACTATTATGCTCCCGACTGCGTTCGGGGCAACGATGGAAGGTACTACCTGTATTATGTCGCCATGGGTCCTAATGTCAGAAATTTCGGTCCGATGTCGGTGGCGGTGTCAGATTCACCGTCCGGTCCTTTTGAATACCTGGGCGATATCCGCAATCCCGACGGCACGGTTATGATGCAGTATCTGACCAACGATCCGGCAGTCATAAACGACAATGGGCGGATTTGGCTATACTATGGCTGGGCAATCGATTTTGATTTCCGATGTAAGCTATTTGCTCCGTATTTCCGGTGGGTTCAAAGCAAAATCTTCCAAAGAAGCACAAAAGAAATAAAGGCGACCAAGCCAAGCATTATGGGCTGTGTTTGCGTGGAGATGGAAGATGATATGCTGACTGTCAAAGGTAAGCCGAAAATGGTTCTTGACAGCGTTACCACTGCGGACAGAAAAAGCGGGCTTTACCGCCACGGATTTTTCGAGGCGGCATCCATCCGCAAGGTCGGCGACCTATACTATTTAGTCTACTCATCAAGCCGAAACAACGAGCTGGCATATGCCACAAGCAGATATCCCGACCGCGATTTCCGATACCGGGGCGTAATTATATCCAACAGCGACTTAGGGCTTAACGGAAACCGACAGAAAAAAGCACCGGCTGGTACTATTCACGGCGGCTTTGAGTGCATCAACGGAAGATATTATATTTTCTATCATCGCTGCACACACAATACCGACTTCTCGCGGCAGGCCTGTGCCGAGCCTATTGATATTCTTCCTGACGGAACTATTAAGCAGGTGGGAATAACATCCTGCGGTCTTAACGGCGGTCCTTTGCAGGCAAGGGGCGAATGTCCTGCCGCTGTATGCTGTTACCTTTATGGCAGAAAAGCATATCGGTTGGGAATAAAGAACGCCCACAAGCACCGCAGGGTGTTCCAGCAGGGCGGCGAGGTGTTTGTTCATGATATCGATAACGGCACCGTCATCGGGTATAAGTATTTCAGCTTCGACGGAAATACAAGGCTTGGTGTTACAATCCGCGGAAGCGCAAAGGGAGTCTTGCAGGTGATGACCGAAGAAAACGGCGCGGTTCTGGGCGAAATACCTGTAAGCCCCTGCACCGGTTGGAAGACAGTCGCTATGGATAGAATGCTGCCGAAGGGCGTTAGCGCGCTGTATCTGCGCTACCGCGGAAAAGGCAAATTGGATTTGCTTTCACTGAGATTTTTTGAGACGGAGGGTATATGATTCCGATTCAAAGAAGGCAAGTCCTGCAGGAATGCCATGCGAAAGGAGCTATAAATGAGATATGATTTTAATGCCGGATGGAAATGCAGCGGAAAACCGGTTATCCTCCCCCACGACGCCATGCTGGGTGAGCCGCGCGACGGCAGCTGCATAAACGGTGTGAATTCCGGATATTTCCCCGGCGGCAGATATACATATGAAAAGGAATTTGAGATTTCAAAGGCAGACATCGGCAAATCAATAGTAATTCATTTTGAAGGGGTATATCAGAACTGTACCGTCATGGTGAACGGCAGGATGGCAGGAAGCCACAGATACGGCTACACCGCATTTCAGATTGATATTTCAAAGATTGCACAGGCGGGCATCAATACCATCCGCGTGGATGTTGACAATTCTTTGGAACCGAACTGCCGATGGTACTCCGGCAGCGGAATTTACCGCCCTGTGTATATGCTGATTGACGAGCCTTTGCCCCCAAGAATCATTACAAGGTCTTATTCTCCGGCGGTAATCGAGGTATTTGCCGAAAAGGGCTCTGCCGTAAAAATCTATGACGGAGAGAAATTGGTAACATCCGGCACACCGGGTAAGCTGACAATTCCCGAAGCAAAGCTGTGGAGCGCGGAATCGCCCCATCTTTATACCTGCGTTGTATCTAAGAACGGCAAGGAAAGCAAGACCGATTTTGGAATCCGCCTTATTGAATGGAACGCGAAAACCGGACTTTTGGTAAACGGAAAGCGAGTTATGCTTCGCGGCGGCTGTATACACCACGATCACGGAGTGCTGGGCGCCTGCGATTTCTACGATGCGGAGCTAAGGCGCATCTCGATTCTTAAAAAGAACGGCTTCAACGCACTGCGGATAGCCCACAACCCCGCTTCTCAGAACACTCTTGACATCTGCGACAGGCTGGGCATGTACGTTATGGACGAAGCCTTTGACGGTTGGTATATTCCGAAAACATATCACGATTATGCCAGATGGTTTGAAGACGAGTGGAAAAACGATTTGACCGCAATGGTGAAGTCTGCATACAATCACCCCTGCGTGATTATGTATTCCGTCGGGAACGAAGTTTCAGAAACCGCAACGGAAAAAGGGGTAAGGGTTTGCAGGATGATGACTGATTTTGTACACAGTCTTGATGATACACGCCCGGTCACTGCCGGAATAAACGTTCTTTTGAATGTATACGCCAAGATGGGGCTTGGGGTTTATAAGGATAAGGGAGATTACATACCGGAGCCGCTTCCGAAAAAGGGCGGTTATTCGGAAAAGAAAACCGGCTCTGCCTTCTTCAACGCCATGGCTCAGAAGCTGGGCGGCTTAATGTTCTTCATGAGCAAGGGCAGGAAGGGTGACAACGCCTGCCGAGGCGCGACGGACGGATTGGATATTCTGGGGCTGAACTATGCGGCGTCCCGCTATGATGAGGATGTGAAGAAGTACCCCGAGCGGATGATGGTAGGAAGCGAAACCATGGCGGCGGATCTGCCGTATAACTGGGAGCGGGTTAAGAAATACCCGCAGGTGATAGGCGATTTTGTATGGTCCGCGTGGGACTATCTGGGAGAAGCCTGCATAGGCGACTGGACGTATCACTCCTACAAGGGTCTGCCGCTTCTTGCCGGTCAGGGAATGGTCGATATTACCGGAAAGCCGTTGGCTTCCATGTACTTTATGCAGATTGTGTGGGGATTGCGGAAAAAGCCGTTTATCGGCGTTCGCCCGATAAATCATTTGCACGAGAAGCCATCCGCCGGTGCATGGCAGTTCACCAATGCCATTGACAGCTGGACATGGCACGGCTA
>CALDFS010000050.1 GCA_937942105.1 uncultured Ruminococcus sp.
TGCTCAACACATCTGAAAGGACATGATTAAATGAAACTCCACTACATGGGCAAATACTCGGGCAACCCCGAAGACCTTCCACACGGCGAACACAAGCCGGGCGCTGTGATGTTCAAGGAGCCGGATATGAAGAAAATGGCAATTTGGATGAACATTGCCGCGTTCGTCATCTCAATAATACTTTTAATAATCGTCATGGCTGTATGGGATAGGCCCGATGCAGGCGAATCCGGCAGCAGCTGGCAGCTCTGCCTTGGGGCGGTATGCACGGTTTTAGTGCTCTTCCCGCATGAAATCATCCACGGTCTTTGCTTTAAGGGGGACGTTTACCTTTACACCAACCTTAAACAGGGTATGCTTTTTGTAGTCGGTCCTGAGGATATGACAAAGCTGCGGTTCGTCATGATGAGCCTTGCGCCCAATATCGTGTTCGGATTTATCCCGCTGATACTCTTTTTCATCTTCCCCAATGTGCCGTTTTTAGGCGTGTTCGGCGCGATATCCATAGGCTGCGGAGCGGGCGACTATATGAACGTTATCAACGCCATCATTCAGATGCCCAAGGGCGCGCTGACATATCTTTACGGATTCCACTCCTATTGGTATATGCCTCAGTAAACCGTACATCACAATAATTGGAAGGACAGAATAAAAATGAAACTCCACTACATGGGCAAATACTCGGGCAACGAAAACGACATTCCTCACGGAGAGCACCGACAGGGCGCTGTGATGTTCCGCGAGCCGGATATGAAGAAGCTGGCAATACTAATGAATATTGCCGCGTTTATAATCGCTGCAATCCTTTTGGTGATAGTCGGCGCGGTATCGATTAAGGCAGATACAGGCGGCTTAAACGACAGCTGGTCGCTCTGCATAGGCGCTTTGTTGACTGTTTTTGCGCTCTTCCCGCACGAAATCATTCACGCCCTTTGCTTTAAGGGGGATGTCTACCTTTACACCAACCTTAAACAGGGAATGCTTTTCGTGGCAGGTCCCGAGGATATGACTAAAACGCGGTTTGTTATGATGAGCCTTGCGCCCAATATCGTGTTCGGATTTATTCCGTTTATTCTGTTTCTTATCTTCCCAAAGGCGATAATTCTGGGTGTCTTCGGTGCAATATCCATAAGCTGCAGCGCGGCGGATTATCTCAATGTAATCAACGCTCTGACCCAGATGCCCAAAGGCGCGCTGACATATCTTTATGGCACACACTCCTACTGGTGCATCCCCGAAAAATAACGAAAGGATATAAAAAATGAAAGACAATTCCGATTCCGCTTACAGGCGTCCCCGAAAGCCGCTTAAAACCCTTATGTCCTCCCCTGCGTTTGCAAAGTATCTCGGAATATCGCTGGTGGCTATATTTGTAATACTTCTGTTTGTGGGCTTTATATGGCTTGCAGGGGCGAAAAAGCCGGGCATCCCCAAGGATATCTATTTTTCACAGCTTGATACCCCCGCAGACGATCAGCCGGTGGTGGTTTTCGAGACTAATTTGGGTGATATCAAGGCGGTAATGTATCCCGACGATGCGCCAAAGTACTGCGAATACTTTACAAATCTTGTGAACTCCGGCTACTATGACGGCACAGCGTTCTGCGCGGTTGTGGATTCCGCCTACGCTCTGGGCGGCACCAAATCGCCCGACCCAAACAACGCCGAAACCGAGGATTCCGATTCCACATCAATCGAGGCGGAAATATCCAACAACCTCTGGCCCATCAAAGGAGCTATCTGCTCATTCATCGGCTCAAAGGGGATATGGCCGTTTGCAAAGAACTATGCCGGCTCCACCTTCCTTCTCATCAACGATATTGACGACGCTTATATGGACGAGGACGCGCTTATCCGCGCTTACGGCGAGCAGTTAGGCAAGGTCTACGCTGAAAACGGCGGCATACCTAACTTTTCAAAAAAATACACCATCTTTGCGCAGATATATTCCGGCTGGGATGTGTTCGATAAGGTAATGTCGGCAGAGGTGCTGGAAACATCTCAGCCAGCCTCGGATATCATCATAGAAAAAGCCTATATTTCCACTTATGGGGAAGAAAAAGACTGAATATTTCCTAAAACATCTTGAAAAACAGTAGACAAATCGCAAAAAATGTTGTATACTATAGGGTATGCAAATTCATGAAAAGCTTTTAGCTTTAAGGAAAGCTTCTCAAAAAGGAAAGGATTTTTTAAAGATGAATACACTGCGAAAAATTGTTGCCGTTATAATGGTATTGGCAATGGCATTCTCCCTCACCGCCTGCGGAGATACCTCTTGGATCGTGAAGGTTGACGGTGAAACCGTTCCGAGCGGCGTTTATATCTATTATCAGACCGCCGGCTACAGTGCCGCCGGCTATGAGCTTGCCGCAACCGACCAAAACTATTACTACTATATGATGTACGGACTGTCATACCTCGACCAGAAGGTTGGCGATAAGACCGTTCCGGAATACATGAACGATTATGCTCTTTCCATGAGCAAGCAGTATATCGTGGTTGAAAAGCTGTTTGACGAGCTGGGGCTGGAGCTTAGTGAGGATGACAAGAAGCTCATCGATACTCAGGTAAACAGCCTTTGGAACAACAACTCCGAGCAGTTTGAAAAGATAGGCGTAGGCAAGGAATCTATAAGAAAGGTAACAACCAACGCCGTCAAGGAGGATAAGGTGTTCAACGCCTACTATGAGGTCGGCGGAATCAACGGCACCACCGAGGATGATATAAAGGCTTACCTTGAAGACAACTACGTAAGAGTAAAGTTTATGACCTTCAACTATGCCGACAGCGCAGACGATGCTGTTGACGAAGCAAGAAAGAACGAAGCCCTGGAGAATGCACAGGCATATCTCGACAGAATTGTTGCCGGTGAGGATATAAACACCCTTATCGAAGAGCATTCAGCTGAGGTTGCCGCCGCAAACGAAGCGGAAAATGAAAGCGGCAAAGAGAATCTTCCCGAGATAGAGGATGAACCGGAAGACGTTCCCGAGGATGACGATGCCGAGGATGAGGTTGCGGTTGAAGAGCCTGCTGACCCCTACGCTCACGAAAACATCATCAATAAGGAATCGAAGTCACCCAGCGAAAAGTTTGTAAACTACGTCTTCACCGAAATCAAGGACGGCGAAGCAAAGCTGGTTCAGGACGATCTGAATATCTATGTAGTATCCAAGATGGATGTTCTGGAAAGAACCGATATCTATGATTCCAACCGCGAATCCTTCCTGTTTGCCCTGTTTGACGATGATTTTACAAAGCTTGTAAATGAAAGACTTGCAGGCTACAGCGTTGAGGTAAACAACAACTCGGTTAAGAGATATAAGGCTGAAAATGCCGTTGAAAAGCAGGATGAGTAATTTCCATCCCGCGTAAATGAATCGATGCAAACCCGCCCGGATTGATGTTAGTTCAATCCGGGCGGGATATTGTTTGCAGTTATTGTCTTTCAAGCCGCATCCCATCCAGCCAAGCCCCTGTAAGCTCATCCCCACAGCAGCACAGCTTCAGCGAAAAGAACGGGCGGTTTGCATTGAGCAGCTCAAAGAATATCCTGTCTCCCTCCCATATGGGCAGGGAGGTTATTTTATCTTTGCGCACCCATTCAAGCTCGCCCTCAGGACATTCACCTATCCAGCCTCCCCTGCACTCGCCTATCTCGCCGGAAAAATGCTCGCAGGTGAAAAGGTGCATATGCTCGGTATAGCCATCCTCGGTTACAAATGTCACAAGCCCGCGGTATTCCGGACTTTCAAGAGTCAGCGAGGTTTCCTCGTAAACCTCCCGCAGTATGCAGTCGTAGGGGGATTCGCCTTCTTCCAGCTTGCCGCCTACTCCAAGCCACTTGTCGTGGTTAATGTCGTTTTGCTTTTTGACACGGTGGAGCATAAGATATGCCCCGCCCTTTTCTATGTAGCACAGCGATGAATTGATTATCATAAAACAGTCTCCTTTTTGCTGAATATTTCATGAAAAAATGCTAATACTTAGCTTAGTTAGCAGGTTCGCAAAACCATATGCGCGGGCTGCTCCCAAAAGAAAGGACTGGTAAAAACCATGAAAAAAGTGAAGTTCAGACGAAGCGGCTCTGCCGGCAAGGGTGTTTATATAGCGTTGTGCGCGGGAATCCTCGCCGTTGGAGCGGTAACATTTGCGGGATATAAGGCGGCGGTAGGCTCGCTTACAAAAAATATCATCCCCGATGTAACCATTCAGACAAGCCCCGAACCGGACATCGACACAAGTCAGGTTGACAAGATTCTTTCGGATATCGAGCGCGACAATCCCGGAAGCGTTTCCGGCGGGGCTGACGTTCCCACAAATCCGGTTCAGCAGCCCGTTGACATCACAGACGAATTGCAGACACTTTACTATGAGCAGGCAAAGATGTTCCCTGTTTCGGGGGATATCGCCGGCGAATATTCCTGGGGAGAGCTGGTTAAGGCGTCCTCAGGCGTGTGGCGCACCCACGACGGCATAGACCTTCTGGCGGATGCCGGCTCGGATGTTAAATCCATGACTTCCGGAACCGTCACGGACATCTACAGCGACCCGCTCTGGGGCAACTGCGTTGTTATCGACCACGGCGAAACGGTCATCGGCTGTTACTATGGGCTTTCGCCTGAAATCAGCGTAGCCGTCGGCGACAGCGTAGGCGCAGGCGAGGTAATAGGAAAGGTAGGCAATACCGCCGATATCGAGTCGGATATGGGACCTCACCTTCACTTCGCTTTGAAGTTTGAAGGCTCCTGGATAGACCCGGTATCATATATCGAGCCGATGAAGTAAGCATAATTCAATCAAGGACTGATGGGATTTACCCGTCAGTCCTTTTTGTAAAAAAGCTAAGTTTCAATAGCACAAAACTAAAAGCTTTAGAGCCGGCCTTTCTCGAAAGGCTGGCGGGGTCGAGGGGCAGAGCCCTCGGCGCGCTCCGCAGAGCGCGAAATCCCCCTGCCAAAAATAACGCAGGAAGGGTAGTAAAAACAGTCCAGTGGACTGTTTTTACAGGGAGACCACCGTAAGGGGTCTCCCTATGGGCACGCGAAGCGTGTCCATGACTGCACAAAGTAGTAGTTCTAATCAAGCCAAATATTATATCTTCGGTGCTACCGTTTTTAGCCCTTCAGTCCCCTTGCCTGCCTGTCCATATCCTCAACCACGATATCGAATATCTCGCCCAGCGAAGCGCAGTATTCAAGCAGCTTCCAAGGCTCGTTGGTGTGAAAGTGGATCTTTATAAGCTCCTCATCGCCGATGGCCAAAAGGCTGTCTCCCTTGAAGTTTTCAATGATGTAGTCGTTAACAGCGTCCTCGTCAAGACCTTTGCCCTCAATCAGAAGCTGGGTGTCGTAGCGGTATTCAAGCATGATGTCCTCCTAAAATACAAGATTTATTATCAGCCCGCTTATGGCGCCTATTGCGTAAAGCAGGGCAGTAATGCATATGTTTTGTTTGAGATTTTTGTTTGTGCGGAACAGCACTACCAGTCCTAAGCCCGCTCCGGTAGAAAGCCCCGCAACCACCGAGCCGAAGGATAAGCTTCCCGCAGCATAGAGATTTGTGAGCACAACCGAAGCCGAGCAGTTGGGAATAAGCCCTATCAGCGCAGCAAGAAGGGGCTGAAATGCACTGTCTGTCATCAGAACGCGGTCGAGCCGCTCTTCCCCCAAAAGATATATTGCAAAGCCCAGAATAAGCGATACCGCAAACAAAAAAGCAAATATCTGCGCGGTGTGCTTTACGGCGGAATAGAGGATTCCGTGCTCCTCGCAGCCGCAGTCCTCGCAGAGGTCGTGGTAAGGCTCGTTTTCCTCATTGCCGCGGCGGTGAAAAAGCTTCATAGCGCCATCGATAAGAAGCCCGGCAAGCACGGCAATAACCGCCTTGGCGGCGACGACTTCGACCAGAGGCTGATGGACTATATCGTGCGTCAGTTCAAGAACGAAACAGGCATAGATCTCAGCACAGACCGTATGGCTATGCAGAGGTTGAAGGAAGCTGCCGAAAAGGCTAAGATAGAGCTT
>CALDFS010000051.1 GCA_937942105.1 uncultured Ruminococcus sp.
CGCACCAAATCCTCCCCGGGGTCGGAAATGCAGGGCATACCGGCGTCGGTAATAACCGCGCAGGTTTCACCCGCAATTATCCTTTTAATTATACTCTCACCGGAGTACTTGTGGTTGTGCTCGTGGTAGCTCACCATCGGCTTTTTAATCCCGAAATAGTTTAACAGCTTCGCGGAAACGCGGGTATCCTCGGCGGCTATAAAGTCAACGGTTTTAAGCGTTTCCACCGCCCTATAGGTCATATCACCCAGATTTCCAATCGGCGTTCCCACAACATAAAGTCTGCTTGACATAGCTTAATTTCCTTTCGTCAATTGCTGAGCCTGTAAATCCGTCTCATTCGTCAATCAGTTAGCTTATAAATCCGCCGCATTTCCTGCGAGTACCCGCCCGATTCATCCATCACATAAAGCGGCTTTTCTATTTTAAGATATTTCGAGCCGCCCAGCCTGCCCTCAACAAGTATCAGCCAAGGGTCGCTTTCGGGATTCTTCTGAACGGTTCTAAGTCTTTTCGGCTCAATGCCGTTTTGCCGCATAGCCTCCATCACATCTGCCAGCCTTTCGGGGCGGTTGCAGATGCATAGCCTTCCGCCGTATCGCAAAAGCTTTTTTGCCGCCCGGCAGACGTCATATACCGAACACTGCGTCTCATGCCGCGCGATAGTCACCTCATCCGAAGCGTTCTTTAAACCTGTATTGTTAATTTTATACGGCGGGTTGCAGGTCACAACATCCAGCTGCTCGCTTATCTTAAACTCCTTCAAATCCATATGAATGGGGATGATTTCGCCCGCTCCGGATTTTTCTTTTGAGTTAAGAAGCTGCTCATAAGCCTTCTTTTGCAGCTCCACCGCGTATATCTTTTCCGGGTGGAAATTCCTTGAAAGAAGCAGGGCAACAATTCCTCCGCCTGTGCAAAGGTCGCAGACCTTATCCTTTCTTCTGGGGGACGCGAAATCGGCGAGCAGAAAAGCGTCCGTCCCGAACCTGTGCTCCTGCGAAACGCAGACGTAGTATCCCTCGCCGAGGCTTTCATAGCTTATATCCGCGATGTTTTCAGCCATCCTCCTGCAACTCCTTCAACGCACTTCTAACCATATCTTCAAGCTGAGCAATCCCTGTCAGTCTTCCAGCCGCCGCGCGGTATTTTGCCGCGCCCCGCCTGCCCTTAAAGTACCAGGCGACGTTTTTGCGCGCTTCACGTATTCCAACATCTTCCCCTTTAAGCGATACCAGTAGCCTTACATGCCGAAGAATTATTTCCATCTGTTCGCCAAAGCTCGGCTCTGGCGGGATGACCCCAGTCTCCAAATACTCTTTTATCTGCACAAATATCCACGGTCTGCCATAGCTCGCCCTTGCCAGGGAGCAAAGGTCGCACCCGGTTTGCGTATACATCCTCTTGCAGTCCTCGGCACTCCTTATATCACCGTTACCGATGACGGGGATTTTCACCGCCTGCTTTACGGCTTTAATTACAGACCAGTCAGCCTCGCCGGAATACATCTGCTTCCGGGTTCTGGCGTGGACGGCTATCGCGCTTGCCCCTGCCTGCTCCATCATCACGGCAAACGGCACAGCGTTGATATGCTCATCATCCCAGCCGGAGCGGATTTTAACCGTAACCGGGCAGTCGGCAGCCCTAACCGCCGCACGGACTATCTCAGCCGCTAAATCAGGGGTCTTCAAAAGGGCGCTTCCGCCGCCGGGGTTTACCACCTTCGGCACCGGGCAGCCCATGTTTATATCTATAATATCCGGCTTATATGCGTTTACCGTCTCCACCGCGCGCCTTATAAACTCCGGCTCCTCGCCGAAAAGCTGTATGGCATAGGGGCGCTCGAAGTCGGTCACTTCGCAAAGCTCTGCGGTCTTCTGCGAGTTATAGCAAAGCCCCTTTGCCGATACCATCTCGCTTACAAGCAGGCTCGCCCCGAACTCGCGGCAGACGGTTCTGTAAGCCCTGTCCGCAACCGAGGCCATCGGGGATAGCGCGCAGGTCTTTTCTATTTTAACGTTTTGAATGTTTATATACTGCATATTACCTTTCCTGATGGATTTGTTAATAGGTTTAAAAGATATTATAGCATATTATCAGCCATATTTCAATTACAAATCGGTTAATTTTCCATTATTCCCTCTTGCCCTCGGCGAAAAATATGGTATACTATAATATATCAACTCATTCGGAGGACTTAATATGCGTATTCTTGTCATAGACGGCAACTCTATCCTCAACCGTGCCTTTTACGGCATCAAGGTTTTAACCACCTCACGCGGGTTCTACACCAACGCCATCACCGGGTTTATGAACATATACTTAAAAGAGCAGGAGCTTTTAAAGCCGGACGCTACCGCCGTAGCCTTCGACCTTAAAGCCCCCACCTTCCGCCATAAGCAGTGCGCCTTCTACAAAGCCAACCGCCACGGTATGCCCGAAGAGCTTGCTATGCAACTGCCAAAAATCAAGGAGCTTTTAACAGACCTCGGCGTTCCGATACTCGAACTTGAAGGATACGAAGCGGATGATATACTCGGTTCGGTATCCAAGCTGTTTGCCGACGGCGGCAGCGAATGCTATCTTCTTTCGGGGGATAGGGACAATTTGCAGCTTATAGGCGACAATATAACCGTCCGCCTTGCCACCAACCGCGAAACTGTCAGCTTCGACAGGGACAGGTTCTTTGAGGAATACGGCGTTGAACCGATAAATCTCATAGATATAAAGGCGCTGATGGGGGACAGCTCGGACAATATCCCCGGCGTTCCCGGAATCGGCGAGAAGACAGCGCTTACACTGATTCGCGAATACACGACTGTCGAAAACCTTTACAGCCATTTAGATGAAGCAAAGCTCACTCCGAGCGTAAAGACCAAGCTAACTAACGGTCATGAATCCGCCATGACCTCAAAATGGCTTGCAACAATCCTGCGCGATGCACCCGTTCCCCACGATTTCAAGGATTATCAGCCCCGCGGCATAGACAAAGAAGCCGCCGCAAAGTTGCTTTCAGAGCTTGAGATGTTCCGGCTTATCGAAAAGCTGGGGCTTAGCAAAGTTGAAATACCGCCTGATGCCCCCGAAGCTATAAGCGATAATTATACCCTCGCCGAGCCGACTGCGGAAGAGATATCCGGGCTTCAGGGTGAATCGGAATTTATCCTCAGCGGCGAGAGCCTGACCGTCAAATCGGGTGACAAGCTGTTCGCCCTTACCGATAAATCCCTGATTCTTGACTATTTCAGCTCACCGTCCGAAAAAATCACCTTTGAAGCAAAGGGCGCCTACAAGCTCTGCTTTGAGTCTGACTGCGAGCTTAATAATCTTGCCTTCTCCTGCGATCTGGCGGGATATCTGCTGAATTCGCAGTCAAGCGAATATACAATAAGTAATCTTTGCTCGGCATATAACGTTCCGTATAGTAATGATTCCAATTATGCCGATATTCTCTCTCTGAAGCGCCTTGCCCATGCCCTTAAAGACGAGCTTGAAAAGACCGGCATGGTAAGCCTTTACAACGATATCGAGCTTCCGCTCTGCGAGGTTCTTGCCTCGATGGAGGTCTATGGTGTGCGCGTTGACACAAACGGCATCCGCGAATTCGGTGAAAAGCTGGACGGCGATATCGACCGCATCCGCGATGAAATATATGCCCTTGCCGGTCACGAATTCAACATATCCTCACCGAAGCAGTTAGGGGTAGTGCTGTTTGAGGAGCTTAGCCTGCCATCCGGCAAAAAGACCAAGAGCGGCTATTCCACAAACGCCGAGATATTGGAGGGGCTTGCAA
>CALDFS010000052.1 GCA_937942105.1 uncultured Ruminococcus sp.
CATATAGGCTCGCATTTTAGCGATAACGATATCTTCGGAGAAAACAACAGCCCCATACTCCCGGTGTTGGAGACCGCAAACACGTTTAATCAGTCTATGTCTAAGTTTGCGGAGCTTGTAGCGGTGATTCGTGGTGTGCTGAAGGTGCAAGCCTCGATTAAAAGTGAGGATTTAAACGCCCGCCGCGAGGAGTTTATACGTGATAACCTCCGAATGGAAAACAACGGAGCGGGCATTATCGTCACCGATAACAAGAACGAGTACACTCCTATAGCTCAAAAAGAAACGCCGATACCAAGCGGACAGCTTCAGTATATCAAGACTGAAATATACGACTATTACGGCACTAATGCCGAGATAGTCCAGAACAAAGAAACGCCGGAGCAGGCAAGCGCTTTTTACAACGGCGAAATCAAGCCGTTTTTCGTGCAGTGCTCTCAGGCGTTTACAAACAGATTATTCACCGGAAAAGAGCCTGCATACGGCAACGAGATTATATTTGAGGGCAACAGCTTGCAGAATGAGAAGCTTTCCGACAAGACCACTGCCGTTAAATTCTTAGCGGAAATCGGTGCTTTGACGCTGGATAACATCCTGAATATCTACAATCTGCCGCCGATTGGTGGCGATGAAGGCGCTCGCAGAGTGCAAACGCTGAATATGGTAAACGCGGCTCTTGCCGATAAATATCAGCTTGGCGGCGATAATGATAACCCGCCGAAGGATGAAAGCAATACAGAACAGGAGGAAAAATAAATGCCATTTAAACCAAATGAAAGAGAATATAGGGCTTTAAGCTCATTTACAGTCCCGGATAGCAGCTCTGAGGAGGACGGCGAAGCGCTTGTTTTGCGGGGTCTGCCAATAGTGTTTAATACCCCTACTGTCATATGCGAAATCGATGGTATCAAGTACATTGAGACTATAGCCCGCGGTGCTCTTGATGGGTGCGATATGTCTGACTTTATACTCAACCGGAATCATGGTGAGAATGATTCGACAGTATACGCCCGCACCCGCAACGATTCTCTGAAGTTCCAGATTACCGACCGTGGACTTGAATTTGAAGCTATCCTTGATAAGGAAGATGAGAGGCACAGAAACCTCTACCGCGACGTTCAAAAGCGCCGCGTTGATAAGATGAGTTTTTCGTTCGTTGCGCGTGAGAGTTCATACGACCGAGACACGCACACGCGGACGATAACTAAGATAAAAAAGCTATATGACGTTTCGGCGGTGGATTTTCCGGCGTATAACGACACAAGCATTACAACGGCAAGAAGCTTTTTCTCGGAGGAGCACGAAAAAGAGCTTAAGGAGTTGGAGCAGGCTCACCGCCGCAAGGTGCTTATAGCTAAAACCCTACTCTAAATTTATTTACGAAAGGAAAGGTAAAAAATCATGCACAAAAGACTTAAGGAAATAGCCGCCAGAAAGGCAGAAATCAGAAAGCTGCTTGAAAGTGACCAGCAGGCAGATCTTGACGCCCTTGAGAGGGAGCTTCGCGATCTCGATACCGAGGCTCAGGAGCTTGAACGCCGCGCCGGTATAGCCGCCGGCATTAGCTCGGGAGAAATCGGCGGAAATCCGATTGAAAACCCAATTGTAAATGCCGGATCGCGCTCAGCTGCCGATAACTCC
>CALDFS010000053.1 GCA_937942105.1 uncultured Ruminococcus sp.
TGTGAACTTTCTGTTAATTCTGCTTTTTGGTATTGACTTTTCTTAGCTGGACTTTCAATTCTATTATACGGCAACAACAGGTACAAGTCAAGAAAATTTATTTTTTGATAAGTATAATTAGATTGCTTGCTTTTTGATAATTATATAAAATATTAATATTCAGTTCCAAAGTATTTTAATTTTTAAAAATTATAAAACTTTACTTGACATTGTCAAGCATGCTTGCTATAATAAAAACAACAGCAACAAAACGAGAGGAGCAAGAACACATGAATAATAGCGAAATCAATTTTGAGCAAATAGGCAAAAAAATAAGAGCCTACCGTAAAGGGTTAGGCAAAACCCAAAGAGATTTGGCAGAAAATATCGGCGTTACTTCTACCACTATCGGTAATATTGAGAACGGAGTAATTCAAGGCGGTGGCAGTGTTGAAATATATGTGAAAATTGCTAAGACTCTGAATATTTCGTTAGATGAGCTTTTTAATATTAAATCTGAAAATAATAATTGTGAAGCAGCGGATATTCGAAGATTTCAAATTATAAAAGATTTCATGAATTTGTGCGAACCAAAAGTTGAAGTTGAATTGTGCGAAAAAATGATGTATTCTGCAAAACTTTTGATTGCCGATATCGGAACTGCGTATTATATTCAAGAGTATAGCAAGTTGATAAGTGCATTAAAGGAAATCTCAAAAATTCAATACCCTGCCAGAATAGATGAGATGATGAAAACTGACTTTGACAATAGAGTAACTGATAAAATGAGCTTTTCGGATAATAGGCATTTGTGGCTTAAAGATGGTAATTATTTATTGGCGGTAGTTGCGACCGATTTAGGAGAGGTGTATATAGAGCCTCATACTCTTAACTTCGTCGATGACAATTGTGATGCTGATTCGTTGAATGATAGTCCAACAGACGAAGCAAATACTTTACAGACTGCCAACTGAAAGAGAGCGTTACCATGCCGAACATAACAAAGCGAAACGACAGCTATTTAATCCGTGTTTCCTGCGGCTATGATGTTTCCGGGAAGAAAATAACCCGCTCCATGACGTGGAAGCCCGCTCCGGGCATGAGTGCAAAGCAAATAGAGAAAGAGCTTAATAAGCAGGCTTTGCAATTTGAGGAAAAATGTAAAAGCGGGCTTATAAGCAATAATCCTCGCTTGACGCTTGCCGAGTTTGTACCCCAGTATCTTGAAATCGTCAAACCGAGTATTTCACCTGCAACATATAGCTATTACGAGCGGGCACTGAATACTCAGATTTTGCCTGTTATCGGGCATTTGAAACTCAGCAGCATAAAGCCGGTACACATTCAAGAGCTTATAAACACATTGAGCAGAAAGCCATCGCAAAAGCACCAGCGAAAGGACGGAACATATCCCGAAGCCGATAAAACAATATCTGCGGCAACGGTTCGGCGGTATCTAACCATTATTCAGTCTGTGCTGAATCAAGCAACAAAGCTTGAAATTATTCCGTCAAATCCCGCCAGAGCTGAAAAGCTCACAATTCCGAAAGCCTCAGTACCGAATATCGAGATATTTACAAAGCAGGAAGCCGCTGAGCTTCTGACCTGCTTAGAGAAAGAACCGTTGCAATTTCAAGTGCTGATACAGCTTGCTATAATGACAGGTGCAAGGCGGGGTGAGCTCTGCGCTCTAAAATTCGGTGATGTTGATTTCAATACAAACCGTATAACGATTGAAAGGGCAGCCAATAGCAATAAAGCCCCCAAAAGATTATGAAGTCCGCTCTGTCACTGTTGCGCCATATTGCATAGAACTGCTAAGGACACTTCAAGCAGAAAAGGATGAAGAACGCCTGCGGCTTGGCGATCAGTGGCATAACGGTGACTGGCTGTTTACACAATGGAACGGCGAAATAATGAACCCGCAGACTCCTACAAAGTGGTTTGCAAAGTTTCTCGACCGCAACGGCTTGAAGCACCGTAAATTTCACAGCCTGCGCCATACGTCGGCAACGCTTCTGTTATATGGCGGGGCAAGCATAAAGCAGGTTCAGGGACGTTTAGGGCATGGCGATATTGAAACGACAAATAAATACTTGCATTATCTTTCGGAAGCCGATAGCGATAGCGCGAATATCTTGCAGGAAATGCTTATAACACACAAGCAAACCGAAAAAAGCATAGATGAAAAGCGGGCGTAATTTTGCCCGAGTTTGTACACTATTTGTTCACTACTGTTGCAAATGTTCACTACAAAATGCTAAATGAAATTAATCAAGGAAGCTGTAAAACGGCGTGTTTACGCGCTTTGCTAAACGTTTCTAAAAGATGCAATAAGTCCGGTTAGCCTTTGGGGTGGTAGAGGCCGTGGGTTCAAGTCCCGTCACTCAGACCAATAAAAAAATCCGTACCGCAAGGTGCGGATTTTTTTATTGGTATATGTGACTGGCGCGAACCCACCGAAGCTGCGGAGAAAGTGAGAGCGCAGAACAAACAGCTCCGACAAAAGAAAAAAGTAAAAACAAAAGTCAGGTGATGAACCGAGCATCTTCGGCGTTTAGCCGTGTCCGCCCGGCTAAACGCTGTTCAACGTACTATCATTAATTCATTTCAAAGTAAGCCAGCCATTCCTCCTGCAAAAATCCCACTGCCGTCTGAAAATATAATGTCGAAAATCTCCAAAACCTATTGAAAAATGTAGAAAAGTATGATATCATAATAGCACATTAAGTAAAAACAGGGAGTTGGGGCAATGAATCACACCTTGGCACTTATCGCTTTGGGACTTGTAATCGGTCTTCTCTTCTGCTTCTACGCCCTGCCGGATCACAAAATAATATTTATCGCGGTCGTCGCTTGTTTTGGCATTGCTGCGCTTCTGGCTTCGTTTGCAAAGCCAAAAGATCGTGCCAAGACTCTTATGGCGGCGGTTGTTTTTATATCCGCGGCGTTCGCCGGAATGTATAACGTTTGCTATACCCACACCCATGTTGATGCATTGAATAAGCTTTCGGGAAAGGAAATCGAACTGACAGGAACGGTGACCGACCTGCGCGGTGATGACTATTGCCGCATAACATTATCAGGAAAAATCAATGGGATACGCTGCCGCTTCAGCTTCTACAGCACCGAAACTGTAGAGTACGGCTCAAAGGTGACGGTCAGCGCAGTAATTCGAGAAATAACCGACCGCGAGGATATAATTTACAGCTATGCAGACCGCAGATTTGTGAATCTTGACAGTGTGCATATCATAAGCGTTGAGGATGCCAAGGGTATTTCCGCCGCTATAGCGTCTTTGCGCATATACAGCCGCAAGGTTTCAGAAAGAATAGCGGATGTATGCGGCAGGAAAAACGGCGGAATCCTCTGCGCCATGCTATGCGGCGATACCTCGCTCATCTCAAAAGATGCAAGAACCGCTATGACCAGAGCAGGAATAGGTCATATCCTTGCGGTTTCGGGGCTTCATGTTTCGGTGATTGCGGGCTTTGTTGCGCTTGTTCTGAGAAGGTTCGGAAAAGCAGTGTCTTTCATTGCCAGTGAGGCAGTGATGCTGCTTTTTGTCATTTTTTCAGGAGCAAAAATATCCTCAATAAGGGCGCTTATTATGATGAGCGTTCTTTTGTTTTCCGATTTGATAATGCAGGAGTATTCCGGCAAGGAATCCATCGCGCTTTGCGTGGTGGCAATGTCGCTTGCCAATCCATACATAGTTGCCAGCCCATCCCTGATACTTTCGGCAACAGGCGTTTTCGGCGCAGGTACAGCCGCAAGCGCAGTTATAGACGGCTTCCGCATAAAAAGCAGAGCTTTGCAGGGCTTGACTGTATCAGCCTGTGCTGCTGCATGCACTCTTCCGGCAACGATATGCTTCTTTGGGGAAGTATCATTGGTTTCTGTTGTCACGAACTTTTTGCTTGTTCCGCTCTGCTCGGCAGCCCTATGTCTTTCCATGATTTTTGCCATGTTCGGCTGCCCGGATGCTCTTGAATTTCTTGTTATGCTTGCTTCAAAGCTGACTTCAATAGCTCTGCGTGCAAACGAGATAATAAGTTCTTTTCGTTTCTCATGGATATCCGTCAAAGCGGGATGGATAACGGTTATTGTCATTTTGCTCGGAGCCGCTGTCTCGATGATATATCTGTTCACGGGAAGCGTCAGGAAAACAGCAAAGTCAGCAGCATTGGCATATGTGTTGGCCGTTTTGATGATGTTCTGCGCGGCAGGCTTTGAAAATCAGCAGGTCTGCCTTAACATCGAAACAAAAAATGGGGAGTTCGTATGCACAGTTTCAAAGGGTGAATCCTCAGTCCTCGTTTTCTCCGATGAGAGCTTTGCAGACAGATATCTTGAAGGATTGAGCAGGGAAGATGCTTCAACGGTTGACCTTGCAATAATCCTAAATGGCAGTGAAAGCCAATCCACCGCCGTCAGAAGGCTGCGCTTTAACGGCGGAATCAATCCAGTAATTCTGCCGGAAGATAACGGCGCGACAGTTTCTGTGTTCGGAATCAGAATAAAGGCTTCGCCTGATTCTGTAGAATTCACCCACGCTGAAGGGCGGCTGTTCATTGCCAAAAGGGGAAAGGACGAATATGCGGATATATCAATATCCGTCTTCGATGGCGTCAGCGTTGTAAACAGCAGGGATGGGGTCAGAATCATTGAGGACGAGCTGGAGCTTGAATATAGGTTTGAGAAAATAGCTGATTGATCCGGCAGTATAGCGCTACATAACTTTAAATACGTTTCGTTCACGCACCCCGCAGTATCATTACAAAAATAGAGGATGCCATATGAAACTGCATAGCATAGGCGGTCATACTTATGCGAAGCTGCGGTTATCACGCTTCATACCACAAAAAGTAACAGCCGATTATTTCCTAATTTTAAGCGTAAGGGCGATATAACAGCGACAAAGACCCCGCCCGGAAATCCGAATAGGACTTCCGGGCGGGGTGAAGCTTATAGGTTTTTGTTATTGACACTATTCAATGGCAACCGCGAATATTTCATCCTTGGTCAGCTGCTCCTCGGAGTAATACCCCGCCTGAGCTTCCCAAAGGGCTTTGTACTTTCCGTCGCTTTCTAAAAGGCTGTCATGCGTTCCAAGCTCAACGATTTTGCCGTCGTCGAAGACAGCTATTTCATCGCAGAAGCGGCAGCTTGAAAGGCGGTGGCTTATGTAAATCGCCGTCTTGTCGCCGGTGATTTGGTCAAACTGCGAGTATATTTCCGCCTCGGCAATGGGGTCTAAAGCGGCTGTCGGCTCATCGAGGATGATAAACGGCGCGTTCTTGTAAAGCGCCCGCGCGATGGCGATTTTCTGTGCCTCCCCGCCGGAGAATTGCACGCCGTCCTGCTCGTACTCCTTGTAGACGTAGGTATCAAGCCCATTCGGAAGCGATTCCAAGCGTTCCCCGAAGCCGGCGTCCCGCAAACACTTCTCCGCAAGGGCGCGGTTATACTCCTTCGAGCAGGCGACATTCTCGCCCAGCGGCTGTGAAAGCAGGAAATAGTCCTGAAATACCACCGAGAACACGCCCATGTAGTCCTTGGGATTGTACTTCTTGATGTCAATGCCGTTTAGCAGGATTTCGCCCTCCTGCGGGTCGTAAAGGCGGCAAAGAAGCTTTATAAAGGTTGTTTTGCCCGAGCCGTTCTCGCCGACGACCGCAAGCCTTGTGCCCACCTTGAACTTTATGTTTACGTGCCGCAAAGCCCACCTTTCGGCGGCGGGGTACTTAAAGCTGACGTCCCTGAACTCAACGTCATACTGCCTGTCGGAGCGCTTTTCGGTGGTGAGCGAGCCCTGATACATCTTGTTCGGCAGCTCCAAAAACTCGAATGCCTTCTTTATGTACGGCGCATTGATTCGCATATCAACGATTGTGCGGACAAGCCAAAGAATGCAGTTGGATATGTACGTTAAAGATGTTACATATTGTGAAACAAGTCCCACGCCAAAAGCCCCTGCCATCGCCTTTATACCCACAAATAGAAATAGAATCGAATCGGGAAGCCAAGCTATAATACTTCTTGCCATATATAACAGTCCTGCCGCACCGTGCCAGTTCTTTCTGATTGCCTTTGCATGGCCGTAGTCAATAGCCTCCCGCCGCATGGCAATCAGCTGGGAGCTTTGATTGTATATGCGCATATCCAAAGCTCGTTGTTCGTCCTTCTGAATGTCTTCGGTGTGACGATTCATGCGGTTATATAATGCGCTCGAATCATTTGTTTTCTTGCGGATATTATAGAGTGCAAGCGATAAGATGTTACCTAAACGGGCGAAAAATGCAATCGCGATAATTACTACCAGAATGATAAGGGGAGAGTTTAAGAACCATTCCCCGGGCGTTCCCTTTGCGACCTTGGCAAACAAAAAGCCCACAGAAAGCGTTGTGCCGCAGATAAAAGCAGTGGTAATCTGAATAATGGCTTCAATAAACTCATACGCGCGGTCGATTCCCAAATCGAGCCAGCGCTGGTCTTGCTGAATCTTGAAATAGGCGTCCCTGATTTCCTGACGCTCGGCGTCTACATAGTCAAGCTCGGCAAGCTTTTTGTCGAAAAGGTGGTGCTTTTTTTCGCCTCTGAAATTGCCCTTATACTGCTTTGTGTGGAAAAACAGATAGTGCAGCACCTGTGAAATAAGCAGATTGATTAAATATCCCACAGCCAGCCACAAGAGTGTTTCTGGGCGGCGAGCGTTCGCAAGCTCGTCTATTATCCTCGCTATAATGTAGATATCGGCGTATTCCTTGATTATGTTCACAATGTCAGCCGCAAAATCAAGCTCCATTTCGCCGGGAGCTAAGGAGTGCAGCAGCTTTACGGCTCTCCATGTCCATGCAACCGATTCCCTGAACGATAGCTCGTATCTTTTCTTTTCCTTTTTTTTAAGCATTTGCCGCCGCTCCTTTCTTTGCTGATGACAGACTTCCCCTAATGTTGCCGTCCTTGTAATATCTCGCCTGAACCTCGAATAGCCTGGCGTAGTCGCCGCCAAGTCTTATAAGCTCCTCATGAGTGCCGACTTCTGCCGCCCTGCCGTCCTTAACAAACACAACCCTGTCGCAGAAGCGTGTAGAGGCAAACCGGTGGGAGATAAATACCGAGGTCTTGCCCGCGCACATTCTGTTGTACTTCATGTAGATGTCGTTCTCGGCAAGCGGGTCTAAGGCGGCGGTGGGTTCGTCCAAAACAAGAATAGGAGCGTTTTTGTATAAAGCTCTGGCAAGGATAAGCCGCTGGGTCTGACCTCCGGAGAGCAGAACGCCGTCCTCGTAGATGTCCCGCCCCAGATGGGTTTCAAGCCCCTTGGGAAGCTCGGATATAGCCTTTGTAAGCCCAGCCTTTTCGATGCAGTCGTTCAGCTTATCGTAGTCGATATCATCGACGGTCTGTGTAACATTCTGCGCAACGGTGCTGTCGATAATTGAGAACTGCTGGAACACCGCCGAAAACAGACTGTAATAATCGCGGCGGTTGAAATCCCGCACATCCCTGCCGTTTAAGAGCACCCGCCCCTCGTCGGGGTCTAAAAATCCGCATATCAGCTTGACGACGGTTGTCTTGCCCGCGCCGTTCAGCCCGACCATAGCCAGCTTCTCGCCCTTGTGGATGGTAAGGTTAAAGCCGTCAAGAATTTTCTTATCCGCACCGGGGTAGGTGTAGCTCACGTTTTCAAGCCGGATTTCGTACTCATCCGTCCTCGGGACAGTCTCGCCCTCCTCAAACTTAAACGGCTCGGGGTAGGTTATAAACTCCATAAAGTTGTTGACCTTCAGGCAGCTCTCCCGGATTTTATTGACAGCGTCGAACATGCCGCCCACCTCTGCCGAGAAGTTGCCGACGGCGTTGAACAAAAGCAAAAATCTCGCCGCCGTAAGCTCGCCCCTCATCGCCATCGAGATCAGGAAGTAGAGTGCAAAGCCGTTGCGCCCAAGGTCGGTTACAAGGTTTACCACCCCGCGCCAAGCAAAGAACTTTTCACGTTTGACCGACAGCCCCGCCGATATCATCCAGACGTCCCGGAAGATGCTTTCTATCCAGCCGGACATTCCGAAAAGCTTCAATTCCTTTATAAGCGGAAGCTTTATCATGTTGTCGTGAACATATCCCCACTTTCGCCATACCTCCGATTCCTCGTCGCGGTGGCGCTGTCCCCATGCATACGCCCATCGGTTGTAGAAGAACATTATTATCGACAAAACCGCCGTAACCAGTCCGAGAACGGGATGAATATCGTTCAAAAAGTAAAGATATATCCCGAACAGGATGATTTTTTGAAGAAAGTAGTAGCAAACGTGGTAGCATACGCCGGGAATTTCGCCAGTTGCGCCAAAGGCTTGCCCGGTGCGGTCTTTAAATCTTTCGGTAAGAAAGTTGGGGTATGATGTGTTCGCGATTTTGTGGGTTATTTCCTCGGTCAGCCGCGAGGTTATTATCATCTGCGGGGCTGACCGGTTTGGGCTGATATAGCTGTAAAGACCGTTCATAAATGCCTGACCGCCGCCCAATATCAATAGCGTAAGCAGGAATTTAACAAGTCCTCCGTTTGCCTCTAAAACTCCCAAAAGCGCTGGGCTGAAATAGAAGTTTGCCAACATGAGAAGCAGAGATACAATAAGCATTATAAAAGTAATCAGGCAGTAAGCCTTAGAATACCTCCAAACCCGTGAAAAAGCAAATCTTAAACATTGCAAAATGTTGTAGGTCGGCTTTTCCTTCTTGCTTTCCTTTTTGCCTTTTTTCTTTATTTCTTCGGGCATATATGATCACCTCTTGCCATTACTATAGCACAAATTTCGCCCCAAATTAAAAATCTGGGACGAAATGCCGTTTTTCAGGGACGAATTGTTTATATGGCTTCCTCATTGACCTTTTCAAGCGGTATAAGTATCTCGGTAGTAAACGCCCCATCCTCGCTGTTGCGGGAGACATACCCCGAAAGCCGCTCGACTGTGGTATCGATTCGCTCCAGCCCGATTCCGTGCTCTGCACCCTTGGAGCTTTTGTATCTTCCCATAAACTTCTGCATCTTCGGGGTGGCGGTAAGGTTGGTAAAAGATATGTAAAGCTGGTTAGTCTCCTTGACTTCGAGATACACCCGAATCTGCCGCTTATCCTCGGGCAGCTTAAGGCTTGCTTCAATGGCGTTGTCGAACAGATTTCCGATGATAGAGCAAAGCTCCAGCTCGGATATCCCCAGAACGCAGGAAATGTTAGCGTCCGCCTTGACGGGGATCTTCTTGTATCTCGCAAGAGTGATTTTTGAGTTCAGAATAGCGTCGGTCATTGGATTACCCGTCTTGGTAACGGTGTCAACCGTCTTCAAATCCTCGTCGAGCATATCCAGATACTGCATAATAGCGGGCATATCGCCGTTCTGAGCATACACCTTCATGGTCTGTATGTGGCTGCGGTAGTCATGCCGCCAGCCACGCATCTTTTTGTACATACTTTCAACCTCGGCGTAGTGGGCTTTTATAAGCTCCTGCTGGTAGGCGGCAATTTTTCGGTTGGCGCGGCGGTTAAGTATTTTCATGCTGGTCCTCCTATTTCATGTTGATGATAGCCCGGTTGACTGTCTCGAAAGCGGATTTTGGAATGGGTATTATCTCACCCGATTTAAGCTCGATTTCGGTTTTGCTGACACGCTTTATCCACAGAAGATTGATGATAAAAGACCTGCCCGCCTTGATAAACCGATTATCCAAATCGCAAGAAAAGTCGCTCAGCGTCCGCCGCACTGTATAATCCCGCTCGGCATGAACGGTGTCATAGTTCTTGCAGGCTTCAAGATATTTGACCTCGTAAAGCGGGGTGACAAAGGTGCCGTCCGCAGTCTCCAAGGCTATCGAGCGGCAGTCGCGGATGACCCGCTCGACAGCGCGGTTGAGGGTCTTGAACAGCTTTTCCGGCTCCACCGGTTTTAAAAGATAATGCAAAGCCGCAACCTCGTACCCCTCGGCGATGTAGTCGGAGTAGGCGGTTATGAATATTATCTGGATGATTCTGTTCTTCGCCCTAAGCTTTTTTGCAAGCTCCACGCCGTTCAGCCCCGGCATTTCAACGTCCAGTAAAAGGATATCCGGCTTGCAGTCCTCATAGGAAAATAAGAATTCCTCGGCAGATGAGTATTCGTTCAGGTTTATGTCTGCTCCCGAAGTGGAAGCCCAGGCTGATACAAGGGACTTCATGTTTTTGCGTTCAACGTCGCTGTCATCACATATGGAAATCTTGATATACATATTATAAAAACCATGCTTTCGTTGGAATTGATTTTGACAAAAGTATACCACACACCCGCTGACAATTCAAGTAGGTGAGAGATATTCCAGAAGTTTCAGACATAGCGCGGCGCCGCGCACAAGTCGCGCATAAAAAAGCTCCGCAGTCTCACAAAACGGATGCTGCGAAGCCTTAATATTATATTAGCAGAGCAGGGGAATAGAACTAATTCCTTACAAACCTAAGCGACTTCAAATCGAAATCTGAGCCGGGCAGGAATACAAGCTGCAAATCCTTTATTCCCTTAATTGTTTCGATGTCGAATCTTTGGGTGACAATATCCTCGGAATGCTCGAATTCAACCGCGTTCATCTCGCCACTTGCAAAACGAAGATGCAGGGTATCATGCCGGTTGTGGGTCCTGCCGGTTATCTCTACTGCGTTGGCACCGCCCGAAAGGTCGATTCCGCCGAACGATAGGGTAACGTTGTTGCCGATATGCTCTATCATCTCGGAACCGATGTTGAACGAATCGCCGTATATGCCATCGTTTTCAAGCGCAGATATCTCCTCGCCAAGCCTTCGCGGCAGATGGAACCTGAAGCCCTTGAACCTGAGCTGCTCATGAATCATGAATTCCAGCTTATGCACGCCTTTGAGCTTTTCGGGAAGCCTGAACGTATTGTATTTGTATACGTTCCATTCGTTCTTGGCTTGGAATGTAAGCACTTGAAGGTGCTTTCCGTCAACGTATAAGTCGACAGGAATCCTGCCCTCGTTGTAGGTGTATATACCTATGGTAATTTCATCCGAGCCGATACTGCCGAAGTCAACGCAGTCGAACCTGACCGATGTGTCCCCATGCTCGGTAAGCACTCCGCCCTCCATATTGCTCGTAAGCTCGCCGGCGTTTGAAGCAACTGAGGCGCAGATTACCGCGCTGTATGGGTCAAAGCTTGCAGGTCCGAAGCCGCTGTTCTCCATCTCAATTTCCGAGATGACCTCTTCAACCACAGTGCCGTTTTTGCAGTATGCCCGAAGTCTGTAAGCACCGTCCCCGCGGGGCTTAAGAACGGCGCTCAAACCGTCCCTTTCAATATCAAGAAGGTTGGTTTCAACGCCGGAATCGGTGACAGCCTTGAAGCAAACATCCTCAGCAGTAAACAGAGTGTTTTCGGGAAGGAGCTTTATGCCAACCGTTGCCGTCCTATTCTCGGGAGTGATAAGCTGATTGGAAACGGCAAGCTCGATTTTTCTTACGCTTATATCCGGCTTGCTCTCGGCGCGGATGTAATCATCAATGCAGGATATTCCCTCAGCAGCTTCTGCCGGTACGCATTTTAACGATATTTCCTTTTCGGAAAGTCCCGGCGAGGAGACTTTGATCTTGATATCGCCGGCTTCCTTTCTTACACCGACCATAATAAGAAGCTTTCCGGAATAAAGCCTGCGTGAATTCGTCTTATACTGCTCGTAATCGGTAGAGTCGCCGTTGTCCATACCCAAAAGTCTTCCCGCACCGCTTACTTCAACATTTATGCGGTTTCTGGCGTTCTCAACCGTGCTGCCGTCATTATCCGCAGCAGATACCTCTATAAATGCCATATCCTCGCCGTTGGCATTGAGTACGGTTTTGTCAGCCTTTAGGATGATTTCAGCAGGGTCGCCGAAGCTTTTGCGGATATGCTCGCAAAGCTTAGCGCCGTTTTCGTCATATCCGACCGCCTTGATATATCCCTTGTGATAGGGCACCTGCCAGCGGCCGGTAAGCTCTTTTCCGCTTTCGTGATTATGTTCAAAGCAGCCCATAGATTTGCCGTTCACAAAAAGCTCAGTACGTGCGCAGTTTGAGAACGCAAAGATGTCTACCAGCTGACCCTCGTTGAAATCCCAATAGGGGAACAGGTGAACGAACGGCTCGGCGTTTTTGTTCCATTCCGCCTTGTAGGCATAATATGTATCCTTGGGGAAGCCTGCGGTGTCAATGTGCCCAAAGAAGGAATTTTTGCTGTGGTAAGGCGTAGGCTCGCCGATGTAGTCAAACCCCGTCCAGATAAACTGACCAAGGCTGAATTTGCGGTTTCTGTCCTCGGTGATGTTATATTCCGGGCTTGGCGCTCCCCAGCCGGTGGCACAGTTAAGAAGAGAAGAGCACTGACCGTCGTCATAGTTTGTGGTAAATACCCTTGCGGGGAAGTGATATACCCCTCGCGACTGAACAGTTGAAGCCGTTTCAGAGCCGTATATTATCCACTCGGGGTGCTTTTGGTGATGCTCGTCATACGCATCCTCGCTATAGTTATATCCTATAACATCTAAGTACTTAGCGCCATTCTGAGCCGGCTCCCAGCGCATATAGTTCGAGCCTATAGTTACCGGATGAGCGTTCTTGTAATCGTCAATCCGAACGCATTCTGCAAGCTCCTTGGTTATCTCTGTTCCGCGCGGCGAAGCGTGGGTATCATATATCTCGTTTCCTATGCTCCACATTATAACGCTGGGGTGGTTGCGGTCGCGGCGAATCCAGCTTCTTGTGTCGCGCTCGTGCCATTCCGGGAAGAAACGGTGATAGTCGTAGTCGTTCTTTTTAAGCTCCCACATATCAAAGCCTTCGCTGTCGACTAAAATACCCATCTCGTCGCACAGCTCCATGAATTCCACCGACGGCGGATTGTGAGAGGTGCGTATGGCGTTTACTCCCATATCCTTCAGGATGACAAGCTGGCGCTTGGTGGCAGCCCTGCTTACCGCTGAGCCGAGTGCTCCGAGGTCGTGGTGCATGCAGGCGCCGTTGAGCTTGATATTCTCGCCGTTCAGGAAGAAGCCCTTAGCACTGTCGAACCTGATGATTCTGTAACCGATGCGCTCCTGCCTTACGTCCGCACACTCGCCGTTTATGATAAGCTCCGTCCGCAGAGTGTAAAGGTAGGGGTCATCAACACTCCAAAGATGTGGATGTGCTATCTTGAAGCACTGAGATACCTTTTGCGTGTCTTTTTTAAACCCGGCTTCACTTGAAGCGACTGCTTTTCCGTCACCGTCAAGCAGAGTATGCCTTACAGAGCCGAAGGTAAGTGCACTGATTTCGGTATCAATCTCGGTATGCCATCCGTCGCCGTCCGGGTGGGAGACAACATATGTGCCGTCTGCCAAAATATAGCTTTCACCGGTCTTCCTCAGCCATATGTTTCTATAGATTCCCGCGCCGGAATACCATCTTGAATTCGGGGACTGATAGCGCACTCTGACGATTATTTCGTTTTCGCCGTCACAAAGTCCGTCAAGCGGAACATCGAAGGTGGTATAGCCATATTTCCATTCAAATATTTTTTCACCGTTCAGATATATCTCAGAGTCCATATATACTCCCTCAAAGCGAAGGGTATAAACGAATCCTTCGTGATCGTTTACCGTAAAACGCTTGCGATAGAAGCCGTCGCCGGTGCTGTAAAGGTCGAGGGTGCTGTATATCTGCCAGTCATGCGGGATATTTACCGGTTTATAGTCGGAATCGGCAGGCTTTTCACCTATGCGTTTAAAACAAAACTGCCAATTGTCGTTGAATAATCTGTACATATCGGTTTGCTCTCCTTTTAAGTAAAGCTATTAATACTTATCGTTTAATGCGGTGAGCTTCTTTATAAAATCGGGGTGCTTGAACTCTGCCTTTTCACGGTCATATTCTCCGCGGGGAGTGTCCCACAGAACTGGGCAGATATCTCTGCTAAGTGCAGCCTCGGTTACGCTGTTCAGCCATAGCTCGGCAACTTCTCGGGTCTTGTTCGATGTCGTGCAGCCATATTCGCCGACGATAACCGGTATTCCCTTGTCAACAAAGTTCGTTTTCAGCTTATCGAATTCGCCTTTCAAATATTCGTAATCCTCTTCGGTGCCCCACTCGGTCTGAGCCTTGCCCCAGTCGGCGTCCTCCGAAAGGATGCAGAAGGTTGAGGGGGTGTAGTAGTGAACCGAAAGAGCACATCTTTTTGCGGGGTCTTCCGGCATTTGAAACAGCTCACAGCAGGCATGATCGATATTAGTCCAGTATGAAGCGATAAGAAGATGTCTTTGCGCATTGTTTCCGCCCGAGGCTCTTACAGTATCGACAAACTTCTGGTTGATTTCGTTGAACAGCGCAAAAGCCTCAGCCTTGCCTTCGGTGCCGCCATATTGATTCCACATATTGTCGAAGCCGACCTCATTCATGGATTCAAGTATCAGCTTTTCACCGTAGTTTTTAAATCTTTCGCAAATTTGCTTCCAGATTTTTTCGTAAAGCTCCATAGCGCCTTCCTTATCATTCTGGAATCTGTCCGGCCAATCGTCGTGATGGGTATTCAGTATGCAGTACATTCCGCTGTCGAGTATCCAGTTTACCACTTCCTCAACTCTGTCGATAAATTCGGCGTTGATGTTTCCTTCATCGTCCATAAGCACCGTCCAGGAAACGGGAAGCCGCATAACTCCGAAGCCGACGTCTGCATAGCCATTTATCATCTTTTTAGTGATGATAGGGCTGCCCCATGCGGTTTCCTGACCGGGAACGTCATGAAACCAGTTTCCTGTGCTGTCAAAGGTGTTGCCAAGGTTAATGCCAAGACCCATGTCCTTGACGATCTCCATTGTTGTGCGGTCACTGATTTTGACCGGAGCGGGCGACGAAGCGCAGGCGAACAGCAAAGAGGTAGTTATAACCATGGTCAGAGTGATTAAAATGCCTATTAATTTTTTCAGCATAAATATTGCTCCTTTCAAGCCGAGTCTTTTTATTATTATAAAAGATATTGACAGCGCCGTCAAGTAATGATATTATATAAATAGCATAATATTAAACAGGAGTTGTTATGATGGCGTATTATCACGACTACCCGATTTTAACGAGTGAATATAAACTGCCTATTTATCTTTTAACCGTAGGAATGAACGAATGGCAGTATCATGTCATACGGAATGAGGGTGAGGGCGTTCATAAGATTATATACTGTCTGCACGGCACCGGCACACTTGTTTTCGGCGGAGAAAGCTATCATATAACCCCAGGCATGGGATTTGTTATGCCAAGGGGATGCCCGCATGAGTACTACTCAAACGGCAATATCTGGGATACCCGCTGGGTATGCTTTGACGGTTTTGCCGCAGATGAAACGGCAAAGCTTTTTAAGCTTGACCAACCTCGGATTTTTACACTATATGAAACCAAGGATT
>CALDFS010000054.1 GCA_937942105.1 uncultured Ruminococcus sp.
GGTTGAAAATAGTTATATTTCTCCGCCGCCTTCGGAAACGGCTTCTGCTGTTTCCGCTGAAGAGACTGCAAAGCCTATAAACCACCCTGACAACGTTGTCGGAAACGTTACCGAGCCAACTCAGCCCACGGAAGAGGAAACCACTCTGCCAGAACCGAAGGAGCCTGATATCCGCAGAATCCGCCTTGTATGCGCGGGGGATAATCTTATTCACAGCTCGATATACAATCAGGCTGCAAGGCGCGCAAAGGCAAACGGCAAGGAAGGGTATGATTTTTCCTACGTCTATGAAAAGGTGGAAAAATACATTTCCGGTGCTGATGTTGCAATATTGAATCAGGAAACGATTGTTACAGACGAGCTTGAGCCGAGCGACTATCCGCGCTTCTGCTCTCCTGCCGATTTGGGCGAGCATATGATTTCTATGGGCTTCAACGTTTTCTCAATTTCGAACAACCACGTTCTTGACAAGGGCGAAGCCGGGCTTTTGGCAACCCTTGACTACTGGGATTCGCACGAGGGCATAATCCGCTACGGTGCTTACAGAAATCAGGAGGATATGGATAATATCCGCACTATGGAGGTAAACGGCATCACCCTTGCATTCTTGGGATTCATGGAGCACACAAACGGTCTTTCTCTGCCCGAAGATTCCGAGTGCAGGCTGACATATCTTTCAGAGCTTGAAGAGGTAGAGCGGCAGGTAAGGCTTGCAGATAAAATGGCGGATGTTGTTATAGTTTCCCCTCACTATGGCAAGGAGACTATAAACGAGCAGACCGAAAACCAGCTTTTCGTTACAGATAAGCTTTTTGAATGGGGCGCTGACCTTATTATCGGCACTCAGCCCCACACCGCGCAAAAGTGCGAATATCACGAAAAGCCGGATGGAAGCAGGGGCTTTGTTTACTACTGCCTTGGAAACTTCGTTTCGGCGCAGTCGCGGTATAAACAGCTTGTGGGAATTATAGGCGACTTGGAAATCGTTAAGAATATGGACACCGGCGAGGTCACAATAGAGAATCCCAAGGCTATTCCGATAATCACTCAGTACGGCTACAACTATTCTAACATTCACATCGAGCCATACTGCACATATACGGAAGAGCTTGTAAACGCTCATGGCTGCGACGAAATGTCGATGAAGAACATTGAAAAGGTGCTTTCATATATTCCCGAAGAGTATCTTGCAATAGAATAATTTACAGAACGAAAGGATGGTCAACATGAAATTTTCCGACGGCTACTGGCTCAATCAAAAGGGCTACACCGTAAGCTACGCCTCACAGGCGTATGAAACCGAAATCACCGAAACCTCGGTGAAAATATTGGTAACTTCCTCGCACATCTGGAACAGAGGGCAGACACTTGGCGGACCTAACCTTGAAATGACTATTTCCTCTACGCAGGAAAACGTCATAAAGGTCAGCGTGGTTCACTACAAGGGAACGCTTAACTGCGGACCCGAGTTTGTGCTGAATGATGACTGCGGTTATAAGCCCACCATCGCCGAGACTGACAAGGCAATCGAGCTTTTAAGCGGCAAAACAAAGGTCGTTATCTCGAAGGAAAACTGGGGAATCGAATATTATTATGGCGATAGGCACCTTACCGGCGGAAGCTACAGGGCGCTTTCATACATTGAGGAACTTAACAGCCGCGCAAAGCGGCGAATCGACGCCCATGTTGACGACACCTTCTGGGCATACCCTGCCGACCCGCATACCGCATATATGCGTGAGCAGCTTACTTTAGGCGTGGGCGAATACATCTACGGCTTTGGCGAGAAGTTCACGCCGTTTGTAAAGAACGGTCAGACAGTGCAGACATGGAATGCCGACGGCGGAACCTGCTGCGACCAGTCCTACAAGTCAATCCCCTTCTATGCCTCTTCAAACGGATACGGCATATTTGTAAACAGCTCGGACAATGTTTCCTTTGAGGTTGCTTCCGACACTGTTTCAAAGGTATCCATAACCGTCCCCGGCGAGAGCATCGAGTATTTTGTCATCGGCGGCGAGGACCTTGAAGAGGTCATATCCAACTACACCACCCTTACCGGCAAGCCTGCGCTTCCCCCGGCTTACACCTTCGGTCTGTGGCTGACGACATCCTTTACCACCAAGTATGACGAGGAAACCATCAATTCCTTTATAGACGGCATGGCCGAGCGGGACATTCCCCTTTCGGTGTTTCACTTCGACTGCTTCTGGATGAAGGAATTCGAGTGGTGCAACTTCGAGTGGGATACCCGCCAGTTCCCCGATCCACCGGCAATGCTGAAGCGTCTGGCAAGCCGCGGTCTTGGTCTGTGCTGCTGGATCAACCCGTATATCTCCCAGAAGTCCAAGCTGTTTGACATCGGCATGGAAAAGGGCTACTTCATCAAGAATCCGGACGGCAGCGTCTTCCAGACCGACCTGTGGCAGCCGGGCATGGCGATCGTA
>CALDFS010000055.1 GCA_937942105.1 uncultured Ruminococcus sp.
GCTGGCGGCATAATTCCTGCGAAACAGGGTCGGGAATGTGTATCTGGTCAAGGTCCTGAGTAACCCTGACTCCGTTGCGCTTGACTATTCTTGCGGGTGCGCCCACGGCGGTGCAGTCGTCGGGAATCTCGTTCAAAACAACCGAGTTAGCGGCAATTTTGACGTTGTTGCCGATTCTGAACGGACCTAAAACCTTTGCGCCGCAGCCCACCATGACGTTGTTGCCCAGCGTTGGGTGGCGCTTTCCCTTCTCCTTGCCGGTGCCTCCTAAGGTCACGCCCTGATACAACAGGCAATTGTCGCCAATGACGGTAGTCTCGCCTATCACAACCCCTGTTCCATGGTCGATAAACAGGCGCCTGCCGATTTTTGCGCCGGGGTGAATTTCGATTCCTGTCATAAACCGCGCAAGTGTGGAAAGAATCCTCGCCGGGGTGTACATTTTTTTTACATACAGCCTGTGCGAAACGCGATAGATGAGTATTGCGTGAAGCCCCGAGTAGGTCAGCAGGATTTCAAGCGTGTTCTTCGCCGCAGGGTCGCGCTCCTTTACAAGCTCTACCTCATCGCGGACGGCTTTGACTAACTTAGATATATCCAATATCAACTCATATCCTTTCTTAATGTAGTGTTTCAAGACTATCGGAGAAAATAAAAAACGCCCCTTTTGCCGGTGTATCCCGACATAAAGGAGGCGCTTGCTTTAGCGCGGTTCCACTCCGATTTGTAGCTTTAACTGACGGCTTTAACGCAGCTTACGCGCGGAAAAATACGCGGCGGGGGATAATACCTCTCGCTTCTCCTTCTCCGGGCTAACGGACGCACTTCACGTTTTACCGCCTTCGGGCTTTCACCATGACAAGCCGCTGTGCGGCTCTGCCCTTATCTCTTATCGGCATTAAAAACGCTACTCTTTCCGCTCATCGCCTTTATCTATAATATGCAGTATACCACCTTTGCGTGAATATTGCAAGAGGATTTTAAAAAACATATAAAATAATGCAATAATTATATTGGTTTTTCGATTGACTTATGTTCGGAAATATACTATTATATTAATATGTTATATACTGAACACAAATATCCTAAAAAGGACGGCGACAATAATGCAAAACGAAATAATCAAGGGCAAAAACCCTTTAATGCTGGGCGACTTCCCCGACCCCGACGTTATCCGCGTGGGGGACACCTATTATATGTGCTCAACGACGATGTACTATATGCCGGGCGGCGCGCTTCTTCGCTCCTATGACCTTATAAACTGGGAGTTCTGCTCGCACGTATACGACACCTTGGAGGACACCCCCAGGGAGAACTTAGACGGCGAAAGCCACGCCTACGCCAACGGAATGTGGGCGCCGTGTCTTAGATATCACGACGGTGTATTCCATGTGATATTCATAGCCAACGACACACATAAGACCTATCACTTCACCGCCGAAAAGCCGGAAGGTCCCTGGAAAAAGAGCTATATCGAGGGGTTCTATCACGACTGCTCGGTGCTTTTCGACGACGACGGCAAGGTATACATAATGTACGGCAACCGCGATATTCATGTATGCGAGCTTAAGCCGGATTTGTCGGGACCGGTGGAGGGCACGGACAGGATAGTTATCCGTGACGAGCCGGGACCGTTCCTGGGCTACGAGGGCACGCACCTTTATAAGATAAACGGCAAGTATTATGCTTTCTTTATCCACTCCTGCAAGGAGGAGTGGATAAGGATAGAAGCCGCTTTCATGGCGGATGACATCTATGGCGAATGGCGCGGCGGGGACGTTATAAGGTACCGCCTGCCGGACACCACCGGTGTGGCTCAGGGCGGAATTGTTGACACCCCCGACGGCGATTGGTACGGCGTTATTTTCGGCGACCGCGGAGCCGTTGGAAGAATACCGAATCTTGTTCCCATGCACTTTGACGATACCGGCTTCCCGGTATTCGATACACA
>CALDFS010000056.1 GCA_937942105.1 uncultured Ruminococcus sp.
AAACGCCAAGTATCTCGAAGAAAACAGGCTCAGAATTTACCACTGGTTCATGGTTGAGGATCTGATGTATTTAAAGCGCGGCGGAAGAATACCCGCAACCACAGCTATAGTCGGCTCGGCGCTGAACATCAAGCCGCTTTTGAAGGTGGAAAGGGACGGCACACTTCTGACCTTTGCCAAAAAGCGCGGCGCAAAGGCGGCTATGAACGAGCTTTTGGAGCTTTATAAGACCCACTCTGCCGGCGGGGACGGCGAAAGGATAATTATCATCCATGCGGACGACATTGCCAAGGCTGAGTATCTGAAAGCGGGCGTGCTTGCTGTCAATCCGCAGGCGGATATCTCGACCGTTATGCTCTCCCCCATCATCGGCGCTCATGTTGGACCGGGAATGTGTGCTATTGTGCATATCGCGGCGGAGGGCGTGGAAAGACCGTAACTGTATAATCAACAAAAACCGCTTGGGCAAAGCCTGAAGCGGTTTTTTCGATATTTTCAGCAATCCTGATTATTTACTACCAGGATTGCTGCGCGATTTCGACAGCCTGATTATAGCTATTTAAAAGCATGGCAAAGTGACTGCGAACTTTACTTAAAATTTTGTCTGCTTCTTCCTTGGATTTACCGATGCGAAGGTAATTATCGCTTTCCGCTTTGAGTCTGTTTTCGCAGAAATCGACCACATCCACCATCAGACCAAAGAAAAATGCCTCGTCCTTTAAATCCTCATCATCAGCCGGGATGATCAAATCCGATGCCAGCTCAGACATCTTGTGCTTTTTAGTAAAAGCCGGTGCGTTGGCGGAAACTCCAAAAATCGTCATTAAAAGGTGTATCATAAAGAGTAGGAATATCACCGTGAAGAAGTACTCGTTAGCGTCCTTCAAAGCCTGCGCCATGCCAGGCAGATGGGTGATCACCCACTTTGAAACATTAGTGCAGATAACCAGGACTAATGCGCCGCCCACCAAGGGCACCGCAATTGCAGCCCAGATTTTATCTGTATCAAGCCAGATCTTAATGCCCAGCAAAATTATGCCTATTGAGAATACAGCCATAGTCACCGTTTCCATTTTTGTGGATGCTGCAATTCCCGCCAAAGCCCCGGTGGCAATCAGCCGGAACAGCACTGCCCAAAAGGCTATGAACGATAGAAGCCAGGCAAAAAATTTCCACAGCTTAGGAATATTAAGTGAATAATATTCGTTGACTTTATCAACCATTTCTCGGTATTCTTCGGAGGTTGACCGTTCAAAGCTTTTGTCGCCCATGTAGCTCAGGGCGCGATATGCATAGCATACAGATTCAAAATAATCGAGCAAAGCTAAGTTGTCAGAGCTTTTATAAAGATAATTACGCTTCTGAATTGAGAAAAGTACAAGGCGGATTCCACGAAATACAATACCACAGTTCCTGTCGGGGTCTTTCTCTACCAACTTAAGCTCATCGAGCAGTTGATGTTCCCATATGTCTTTCTCCAAGCTGAGGTCAGATAACTCCTCACTTTTTTCTTTCATAGCATCATATCGTGGCATATATTCATCGGCTTTATCATGATATAAATATTTGTATTCCATTCTCATCCCTCTTTTCATATGAATTGCTGTAAGCAGCCTTCTGCTGAATCACGTCAATGCTTGCATACAATTGCATTATACACGATTTAACGCGTAAAAGCAATACATTTTCGCATAAAGGTATAATAATTTTATGCTGTCCGTATTTTTTAGCGCGCGCTATTGAAATCTGTCGAAAAAAATGTTATACTCTATTCAGGATTCTTGCCTGAAAGGGGTGGCACTGTTGGGAATTTTTCTTACTCTGGCGTTTTTGTTCTTCATCGGCTCGGTTTTCGGATGGGTGCTGGAGCTTTTATTCCGCCGCTTCATATCCGCAAACAACCCCGAGCGAAAGTGGATAAACCCCGGCTTCTGCGTTGGTCCTTACCTTCCGCTTTACGGAAGCG
>CALDFS010000057.1 GCA_937942105.1 uncultured Ruminococcus sp.
CGCCTGAGCTACCATGTAGTTATCCTCAACGTCGGCAGTCATATAAACGACCTCGTCGGTTACAACGCCGGTTGCCTTATCCACCCTTCTGTAGGGGGCTTCTATAAAGCCGTATTCATTTATCTTTGCATAGGATGCAAGATAGGATATAAGTCCGATATTAGGACCTTCAGGAGTTTCAATCGGGCACATTCTGCCGTAGTGGGAATAGTGAACGTCGCGCACCTCGAAGCCCGCTCTATCACGCGAGAGACCGCCGGGACCGAGGGCTGAAAGCCTTCTCTTATGGGTAAGCTCGGCAAGGGGGTTGGTCTGATCCATGAACTGCGAAAGCGGCGAGGAGCCGAAGAACTCCTTTATTGCTGCGGTTATGGGTCTGATATTTATAAGTGCGGTCGGGGTGACGATTTCGATATCCTGCGACTGAATGTTCATTCTTTCGCGGATGACCCTTTCCATTCTTGAGAAGCCAATTCTGAACTGGTTCTGCAAAAGCTCGCCGACGCAGCGGATTCTTCTGTTGCCCAAGTGGTCGATATCGTCAACGTTTCCAACGCCCTCGCAGAGGTTGAGGAAGTAGCTGACGGTGGCAATCATATCCTCCAATACTATATGCTTGGGGATAAGCTCGTCGAGCCTTGATTTAATCTGCTCGGCGATTTCATCCTCGCTCTGAGCATTCTCCAAAATCTCACGAAGTACCTTGAAGGATACCTTCTCGTTTACGCCAAGTGCCTTAGCGTCGAATGATACGAACTTATCGATATCAACCATGCCGTTGCCGATTACCTTTACCTCGACGTTTTCGACCTTATGGGTGACCTCGCCGGTCTGGCTGGTTATAGTCTCTCTCTTCTCAACAGAGATGTATACCTCGGTAACGCCGGCAGACTCGATTTCGTTTGCAAGCTCTTGGCTCACAAAGTCGCCCTTATCTGCAATTATCTCGCCTGTCAGAGGGTTAACAACAGGTCTTGAAAGCGTAAAGCCCTTTATTCTGGAGGCTACGCCCAGCTTCTTGTTATACTTATACCGACCGAAACGGCAAAGGTCATATCTTCTTGCGTCGAAGAAGAGGTTATTTATATGAGTGATAGCGCTGTCAACCGTAGGAGGCTCGCCCGGGCGGAGCTTCTTATAGACCTCTATAAGCCCCTCCTCGGTGGTGGTGGTGGAATCCTTCTGAAGTATGGTGGCGGCAAGGCGCGGATCGTGATTGAAATACTCCTCGATTTCGGCGTTGGTGCCTATTCCTATGGCACGGATGAAGGTGGTAATCGGAATCTTTCTGTTCTTATCTATGCGGACGTAAACAACATCATTGGAGTCCATTTCGTATTCCAGCCATGCGCCCCTGTTGGGTATAACCGTCGAGCTGAAAAGATCCTTGCCGACCTTGTCCTTCTCAACAGCGTAGTAAACGCCGGGTGAACGGACCAGCTGAGATACTATAACACGCTCCGCACCGTTGATGACAAAGGTTCCGTAAGGCGTCATCAGCGGGAAATCGCCCATGTAAACCTCACTGTCCTTGATCTCGCCGGTTTCAAGGTTATGAAGTCTTGCGGTAACTCGAAGCGGGGCGGCATAGGTCGTATCCCTTTCCTTACATTCCGCAATAGTATACTTGGGCTCCTTATCGAGCCTGTAGTCAATAAAGCTCAGCTCTAAGGTTTCGTTGTAGTCCTTGATGGCTGACATATCGTCAAAGACCTCTTTCAGGCCCTGCTCCAAAAACCACTTGTAGGATGATTTCTGGATATCGATAAGATTGGGCATCTCCAGAACTTCGTCTATCTTTGCGAAGCTCTTGCGGACAACGTTTTTACCAAGCTGCACATCCTTGACATTGACCACTACTTATCACTCCTCATATTTATTTTTCATGAAATAAAGCAAAAATTCCGCTCTGAACCCAGCCGATTTCTCAAAAAAATCCGGATTTCCAGCCGTTTTTGTTGAACATTCACATAATGCTGCCGAAAATGTTGGAAAAGTTCATCAAATATTTTTTGGGGATATCCGCAAAATTCATTTAGGCGTCTTCTTTGCCATTATGATACAAATTAAAAGTTTACACCACTTTTGTCAATATGTCAAGAAGTATTCAGCGTGAAATTTCATTTTCGTATACTATAACAAATATAATAGGCTTTTGCGGCTTAAACTGGGCATTTTGCGTAGCTTTATATAATTATATAAAAGAAAAAAGTAAATCTAATGAAAAATATTCGCTAAAACAGTGGAAATTTTTCCGGAGTGGTGATATAATATAAAAGACTATGAAAATATCACGGAGAATCGCTATGACAACTGTTATCGACGGCATAAAAATCAACTATGAGCTGCGCGGCAAGGGTGAGTGCGTCCTGTTTTTGCACGGCTGGGGCGCGAACATCGGGCTTTTTGATGGGCTTATGGAAACTGTCTCTAAAAAATACACCGCCGCCGCCATGGATCTTCCCGGCTTCGGCGAAAGCGGCGAACCCGCCCAGCCCTGGAGCGTTGACGATTACGTAAGCTTTGTTGTAAAATTCACTCGGGAAACCGGACTTAAGCCTGTCGCTCTTATCGGTCACAGCTTCGGCGGGCGGATAATGATAAAGCTTCTTGCAGGCAGGCTTATGCCGAGCGTTAAAAAGGCGGTATTCATGGACGCGGCGGGAATCAAGCCAAAAAAGAGCCTTAAACAAAAAGCAAGCCTGATGGCGTACAAGGCGGGCAGGCGGATTATGAGCGTTCCGCCGATGAAGGCGCTGTTTCCTGACGCTGTGGAGAATATGCGCAAAAAACGCGGCTCGGCAGATTACAACAGCGCAACGCCTGTAATGCGGCAGACGCTTGTAAAGGTCGTCAACGAGGATCTGACACCGCTTCTTAAAGATATCCCCGTCCCCTCCCTTCTGATATGGGGAACGCTTGACACTGCCACCCCGATTGCGGACGGCGAGACGTTTGAAAGGCTCATTCCGGACGCGGGACTGGTTTGCATCAATGGCGGCTCGCACTTTGCGTTCTTGCAGGCGCCGGATATCTGCTCGCGGGCGATATCCTCATTCTTAGAAATACCCTACTGATATCATCACAGAAACGGAGTATATATCATGCTGTTGACCGTTATAAAAATCCTATGCGCAGTGGTCTATATCGCGGCGGCTGCGCTTGCCGGCCGGTTCTTTATCCATATGTTCCAGCTAAACTCCTACAAGCCCAGAGTTCACATAAAATGGATATTCAAAAGCTGCCGTGGCTATATTTCCCTTACCTGCTGCTCCTGCGCGCTTATGTCGGCGCTTGCTGTCATTCTGGGGGATGGCTTCCCTGAGCCGCTGATGCTTTTATATCCTGCCGTGATGGCGGTGTTCGCGCTCACTAAAATCCCGAAAAAGAAATACAAGACTCCCTTAAAATACACCGCACGAATCAAGCGGCTGATTGCCGCCTGCACGGTGATTATGCTTCTGCCGCTTATAGCTTTGTTCACAAGCCTTCCCGCTCCGGCGGCGTTCGGGCTGGCGCTTCTGTTCCTGCTTTCAGAGCCTTGGCTGATACTTCTTGCCAACCTTATAAACCGCCCGGTCGAGCTTGCAATCAACAGTCATTACATCAACGACGCTAAAAGGATTCTTGCCTCCTGCCCCGACCTTACCGTTATCGGAATAACCGGAAGCTTCGGCAAGACCAGCGTAAAGTATTTTCTTGATTCCCTGCTGAGCGTCAAATACAACGTTTTAAAGACCCCAGGGAACTTTAATACTCCCTTGGGAGTAGTAAGAACCATCCGCGGCTCTCTGCGTGCGACCCATGATATTTTCCTTTGCGAGATGGGTGCGAAGAACATCGGGGATATCAAGGAGATTTGCGATATCGTCCACCCTAAGCACGGCATTATAACCTCGGTGGGTCCCATGCACATAGAAAGCTTCAAGACGATTGAAAACGTGCGCAAGACCAAATTCGAGCTGGCGGACGCTCTGCCGGCAGACGGTATGCTCTTTCTAAACTTCGACTGCGATATCATCCGCGAGGCGAACCACCCGCACACCGCCGTTCACTACGGCATAGACAATCATTCGGGATATTACGTCAGCGGGCTTAAGATTTCCGAAAAAGGCTCGGAATTCACTGTTACCGCGCCCTCCGGCGAAAGCTGTGACTATAAGACACCGCTCATCGGGCGGCACAACGTTTTAAACATCTGCGGAGCGATAGCCGTGGCAAACTCGCTGGGTATCACCTTAGAGGAACTCAGACCGGCGGTACGCAGGCTGGAAAGCGTCCCCCACCGCTTACAGCTTATCAACCGCGGCGAATACACCGTCATAGACGACGCCTACAACTCCAACCCCTCGGGAGCTAAAGCCGCTCTGGAGGCTCTTTCCATGGCGGATGGGATGAAGATTCTTGTCACCCCGGGAATGATAGAGCTTGGCGGCATGGAATACGAGCTCAACCGCGAATTCGGCGAGGAAGCCTCAAAGGTCTGCGACTATATCGCGCTTGTAGGCGAAAAGCAGACTAAGCCTATTGCAGACGGTCTTGCAGGGGCGGGATATCCCGAAGAGAAGATTTTTGTTGCGCAGTCCCTTGACGAAGCCATGAAAAAGGTTTATTCTATTGAAAGCGGCGGCAGGCGGAAAATCATCCTGCTTGAAAACGACCTGCCCGATAACTATTGATTTATACTTGACAATACATCACGAAAGGACGATACCATCATGAAAATAAAGCTTGCGCTTTTATTCGGCGGAAAGAGCGTTGAGCACGAGATATCCATTATCTCGGCTTTACAGGCATATGCCAGCTTAGATAAGGAAAAATACGACATAATCCCCATTTACATAACCAAGGACGGCGAAATGTTCTGCGGCGAGCATATCGGGGATATCGACGCCTACAAGGACATAAAGAAGCTTTTGAGCGAAAGCTTCCATGTCACCCTTGCCCGCTCCGGCGGAAGAGTTATGATAATGCGCTTGGATTCCAAGCCGTTCAAAAAGCCGCTGGTGGACTATATCGACGTCGCCTTCCCGATAGTGCACGGAACCAACGTTGAGGATGGTACCATCGCGGGATACCTTAATATGCTGGGCGTGCCTTATGTCGGATGCGATATCCTATCCTCCGCTCTGGGAATGGACAAATACGCCATGAAGATGATATTTGCGGACAACGGCATTCCGGTTCTTGACTGCCTTGTGTTCGGCAGTGCGGAGTATGATTCGTTGCCGGAAGGGGTAATCTCGAAAATTGAGTCTGAAATGGGATATCCGGTTATAGTAAAGCCGGTGAACCTCGGTTCGAGCGTGGGTATCTCCAAGGCGGACAATCGCGAAAAGCTCGAACAGGCTTTGGAGGATGCTTTCCTGTACGCCAAAAAGGTGCTTGTCGAAAGGGCGATAACCAATCTTACAGAAATCAACTGCTCGGTTTTAGGTGATGAGGATAATGCCGAGGCTTCGGTATGCGAGCGCCCGGTAAGTCAGGACGAGATTTTGAGCTACAGCGACAAATACTTGGGCGGCTCAAAGTCCTCCAAGGGCATGGCGAGCACAAAGAGGGTCATCCCGGCGGACATATCCACTGAAAACACCCTGTATATTCAGGAGCTTGCGGTCAAGGCGTTCAAAGCCTTGGGCTGCTGCGGCGTTGCACGAATCGACTTTATGATAGACAACGACTCCAAAAAAATCTATCTCAACGAAATCAACACCATCCCCGGCTCGCTTTCATTCTATCTTTGGGAGCCGAAGGGGGTCAAGTACACCCAGCTGCTGTCTAAGATGATAGACCTTGCCTTAAAGCGCGCCCGCGAGCAGGAAAGGGTTACTTATACCTTTGATACCAATGTTCTTGCCGGGGTCAAGCTCGGCGGAACCAAGGGTGCAAAAGGAACAAAGGTGTGATTTCAGAGAAAAACATTACATCATTCTATTGGGTATAAAATGACGTAAATGATATAAGCTAAATACTTAATCTTTCAAAGCTAATACTTAATTATGCCGGGTAAAATAATTAAGTAATTGAGTATACTTAATTATGCCGGGATGAAAAATTAAGTAATTGAGTATATTAAGTAGTCTGAGCTTATATTACACCATTTTGCCAAGCAGAAAAATGGTGTATATGGTGTATTTGATGACAGATATCGGGCATGTTATAGCAATTGCATCTATATATTATAAAAAATGGAATGCAGAAAGCTATAGGAAATTACTTTAAAATAAACACATTACCTAAAATACTTAAAATACTTAAAAATTTAAGTTGTATGATTAAGTATAGTTTACCAAGTTAATTATACTTAATTACTCAATTATTTAACCTGTAGAATTAAGTATTTCGTGCTTTGATTACTTAAAATATTTAAAAATTTAAATTGTATGATTAAGTATAGTTTATCAAGTTAATTATACTTAATTACTCAATTATTTAACCTGTAGAATTAAGTATTAATAATCACAAAGCAAGCGGACAGTCACACAGACCCGTCCGCTTTTATTATTGACACTATTTACTGCAAATAATCCGCTATTCGGCTTTACTGCTTTACCTTGCCGTTTTCGTCATAGCTGGTTATCTTTTCAGAAGCCAGCGAGCCGTCCTCATTGCGCTTTCTTTCTATGGTGCAGGAAAGGTATTCCTTGCCGTTCTGAACAAGATACTGCTCCTCGCTGTAGCTGCTCTCAACGCCGTTGGAGTAGTAATCTACTTCGCCCTTTGAAAGAAATCTTTCCTTTGAATCCCACCTTATGGCTATGCTTTCCCATGATGTGCTTATTATTGAGCTGTAGTCGGCGGCGTAAAGCGTATCGGTATAGCTTGAAGTCTCGCGGGATTTGCTGAAGGATATTACCCTTTGACCGTTGCTCTGCGCGATTACCGCGTCGTACCCGGCAAGCCCGCCTTCCTCATCGAATCGTGCGGTAAGAGTTCCGGCAACGCTGGTAAGCTCCTTATCCGAGCAGACATAATAGTTAGTCTCTAAAACCACGCTTCCATTCTCAACGCTGTTGAGCGCTTTCAGATAATAGCCATCGATTTCAAGCCTGTCATAAGAGCCGTAATTAAGCAGATCCTCATTCTCCCGGCAGCCAGAAAAGCACAAAGCAGCCGATATAAGTATTGCCGCGAAAAGCAAAAGGCTGATGTATTTTTTTACCATGTTCATATTCATCACCTGAATTTATGTGAAGCGACCGTCCGTCTGATAGTGAAATAAAATGCGAGTAAGCCTGTAAGCCGAGTTCTGTCGTGTACGGCAATCTATCTACGCCTTGTGTCGCCGCAAGGCTGAAGCCACCTATAACGGCATATCCGCCGAGCAGACGTTGATATGCCGGACCAAACGGTGTTGCATCGGGTAGGGTTTACATGGCGGCGCAGTCTCCTGCGCCCCGGTGAGCTCTTACCTCGCCTTTCCATCCTTACCGGGCTTTCGCACGGCGGTTTATTTCTGTTGCACTTTCCCTAAGGTCGCCCTCGGCTGACGTTATCAGCTACCCTTGCTCTGTGATGCTCGGACTTTCCTCATCCGGCGATGCTTCCATCACCGTCCGCTGCCGTATAGCTTACTCGCATATTGTCTTATTGTACACTATTCTTTCTGGATTGTCAACTGCGGCAGGGCAAAAATTCACGGCGCTTGGGAACATTATCTCCCAAAACGCCGTAAAATATTATCTGAACAAAACGCAGGTTCCGCTCTCGCGGTAGTAGCGGATTCTATCCTCTATAGCCTCTCTGGAAACACCCAGATACTTTGCAAGGCAGTCAATGCACATAAATTCCTGTGCGCACCGCAAAACCATCTTGCGGTATATTGCTATATCGTCGGAATGAAGGGGCGCTCCGCACTCCTTGCAGGTGTCATAATTAGCCATTCGCTCTTATTTTACCTTTACAAGCTTTGCTCTTACAACCTTGCAGTCGTGCGGCTCGATATCAACGGTGTAGCGCTCGGTATAAACGCCCTCTGTCTTATGCTCCCAACAGTCGTACATCTCGAAGCCGTAGCCTGCGGCGGTGGGCAGACCCATATCCCAGAACGGGAAGGATGCCTGACCGCGCTTATCGCCGAAGTTGAACATGCCTATTGCATAGTCGCCGTTTTCAAGCGCCTTAATGAGTATCTTAACGCCAACGCCTTCCCAGCCGGAGGAATCAAGAACATAAGCTCCCCTACCCTCGGGGTCCTGATTGATGGCGATGATATCCTTGTTGGAAAGGATTTCCTTGGTAGCTTCGGTCATGTTTCTTATGTCGCAGCCTATCATCAGCGGAGAATTCATGATAGCCCAGAGCGAGAAGTGGGTCTTATACTCGATATCGGTGCAGCCCATGCCGCCCTCGCCTATCCAGGAGCTGTTGGAGCCGCCGTGCATACCTACAACCAGCATATCAATATCATTCCAGCAGTAAACGCCCTGCTGGCTCTGTCTGCCGAACTGGGATTTTGCAAGACCTACTATTGAACCCCAGGTGTCCTGAATATCGCCTGTAGAGCGGAACATCTGCGCGCCTGATTCGCGGATCCATGAATGAACATCATCCTGACCCCAGTTGCAGGCTGAGAACAGGATATCCCTGCCGCAGTTTCGCAGGGCCATTGCCATTCTTTTATAAAGCAGCTCGCCGGGCATTCCCTTGGGCTTGAAGCAGTAGTCGTACTTCAAAAAGTCTACGCCCCACTCGGCAAAGGTTGCGGCATCCTCAAACTCATGCTCGAAGGATGAGGGGTGAGCGGCGCAGGTATGGGTTCCCGCGCAGGAATACATTCCGAATTTAAGACCCTTAGAGTGAACATAGTCGGCAACAGCCTTCATGCCGTTGGGGAACTTGGCAGGGTCAGCCTGAAGTCTTCCGTTTTCGTCACGCTGCTTCAGGCTCCAGCAGTCGTCAATGACGATATATTCATATCCGCAGTCTTTAAGACCTGTTTCAACCATAGCGTCAGCCGCCTGCTTAACAAGCTCCTCATTGATGTTCCAGGTAAAAGTATTCCACGAATTCCAGCCCATAGGCGGGGTAAGTCCAAGATTCTTAGGCATAATATGTACCTTCCTTTAATTAAAGATATAAATTTATTAAACGCCGCGCGATTGAAGCAGCAGCTCTTGGCGCAGCGCTCATCCATGTATAAAATTATAACAGCAGGCAAGCATTTTGTCAATATAAAAATAAGCAATTGTTTTTTGCGATAGTATCAATATTTTAAACATGCAGATATTAAAAGAGCCGGACTTTGTGCCGGCTCATAGTAATATTTTAAAGCACCTTTGCCAAAAAGCTTTTAAGTCTTTCAGACTGGGGATTGCCGAAGATCTGATTGGGTGTTCCCTCCTCGGCGATAACGCCGTCATCAAGGAACAGAACGCGGTTTGAAACCTCTCTGGCAAAGCCCATTTCGTGGGTTACTACAACCATGGTCATACCGTCATTGGCAAGCTCCTTCATAACATCCAGAACCTCGCCGACCATTTCGGGGTCGAGTGCCGAGGTCGGCTCGTCAAACAGCATAACATCAGGCTCCATGCAAAGTGCGCGCACAATAGCGACCCTTTGCTTCTGACCGCCCGAAAGCTGATTGGGGTAGGAGCCGGAGCGGTCTGCAAGACCTACTCTTGAAAGAAGCTCCATGGCTTTTTTCTCCGCCTCTGCCTTGGTGGCTTTTTTGAGCATCACCGGAGCGCAGGTAAGGTTATCCATTATAGTCATATGGGGAAACAGGTTGAACTGCTGGAAGACCATGCCCATCTTCTGGCGGTGAGCGTTTAAATCGACCTTCTTGTTCATCAGGTCGTCCCCTTCAAAGATTATGTGCCCTTCGCTCGGCTGTTCCAGAAGATTCAGGCAGCGCAGAAAGGTTGACTTTCCCGAGCCGGAGGGACCTATTACGCAGATAACATCGCCTTTATCTATCTCAACGTTTATGCCCTTTAAAACCTCGGTTCCCTGAAAGCTCTTTTTAAGATTCTTAACGCTTATCACTCTTTGAAAGCCTCCTTTCAATCAGCTTTTGCAGCTGGGTAAGTGCTATAACCATTATAAGGTAAGTAAGCGCTACCACCATCAGCGGATTGATAGCGTCGAAGGTGTTGTTTCTTACAAGATTTCCCGCGCGGGTCAAATCGTCAACTGCGACATAGCCGGCTACGGATGTCTCTTTCAGCAGCGCGATAAATTCGTTGCCTATTGCGGGGATTATGTATCTTACCGCCTGCGGGAAGACGATTTTGCGCATAGTCTGAAGCTTGGAAAGACCTAAGCTTCTTCCGGCCTCCATCTGACCTTTATCAACCGCGTTTATTCCGCTTCGTATAAGCTCGGCCATGTAAGCGCCGGAATTTATTCCGAAGGTCAGAATAGCAACAGCTATGCCATCCCAATTCTTGAACAGGGCAAAAAAGCACAGAAGCAGAAGCACAACTACAGGAACGCCCCTGATAACGGTTACATATATATCGCATATGGCGTTTACTATCCTCATCGGGAATGAGGACGAATCCTGAGCAAAGTATTTCAGCACTGCTATAAGCGAGCCTATGACCAAGCCTATAACCAATGCTCCCGCAGTTATTATAAGTGTGTTTTTAAGACCGCTCAGCATAAGCTTATAGAACCCGGTGTCTATAAAGATTTCTTTAAGATGATTTAGCCATCCGGTAATTGCTTCCATGGTATTCCCCTTTCTTTTTCTTAAAATTGCTACAAGGAGTACGAAGATAATATCATTCGTACTCCTTGGAATTGATATTCAGGTAAGTATTATTTAACAGGTGAGGTGATGCTTGGCAAATATTATTTTACAGGAGAAGTGTAGGGAGCGTTGAACTTTTCAAAGATGGATTCGATTGTGCCATCTTCAAGCAGTCTTGCAATGGTCTTGTTGACCTCTTCGACCAGATCCTCGGAGCCGAAGGCAAATGCGAATGCATAGGGTTCGGTGGTCATAGCGTCGGGCAAAATAACAAGCTTATCCTCGTGCTCGGCGTTGTAGGCGGCAACCATCTCAGCGGCGGTAAGGTCGTCTATTACCCAAGCGTCGACCTTGCCCTGAACAAGCGCCATCTCAGCGTCGTTATTTGCGGCGTACTCATCGACATCATAGCCCTCCTCGCGGCAGAACTTTGCGGCGGTGGTAGAGGTCTGGCAGGAAATCTTCTTGCCGGTCAGATCAGCCTTGGAAGCAATCGGAGAGCCTTCGGTTACAACGATTGCCTGAGCGGCAAGGCAGTAGGGGTCGGTAAAGAGCATGTTCTTCTTTCTGTCCTCATCAACAGAGATTCCGGAAACGCCAACGTCATACTTGCCTGCGCTGATTCCGGCGAGGACTGAATCGAAATCCATCGTCTGAATATCAAGCTCAACGCCTAAATCCTGGCAGACGATATTCAAAATGTCAATTTCGATACCCTCAACCGCTCCGCCGTCGGAAAGACCTTCAAAGGGAGGGAAATCCGGGCTGGTGGCTATAACAAGCTTACCTGCGGACTTAACGTCTTCAAGCGACTTGCCGTTTGAGCCGCAGCCTGCAAAGCAGCACATCATAAGCATTGCGGCTAAAATCAGTGATATAATCTTTTTCATAATTTCATAACCTTTCTTGTTTGTGACCGTTTGTATGAAAATACATGCGGTATGAATAAATGTATGGCTTATTTAGTGATTATACGCCGTCTGACTGAATATGTCAAGCGATTTTTGCATTTTTATTCAATCCTGTGCAAAAACGTTGTTTTGTACGATTTGCAGTATTTCAAAAGGGATTATTTGTGGATAATCACAACGTAAGTTCACTTTATCCCGGAATTCAGAATGTGCAATTTTCATTTCTCTTTCACAAAATTACAGTTGAATATTAACATAAGCTATGGTATACTTCTACACATATTTTATTTGTACGAGGAGTTCATATGTTAAAGCTAACTGACATTGTAAAGGATTATGCCGTTGGGGACGAATGCGTTCACGCCCTTAAAGGCATAAGCATAGAATTCCGCAAGTCGGAATTCGTGGCAATACTAGGTCCTTCCGGCTGCGGCAAAACAACGCTTCTGAACATTATAGGCGGACTTGACAAATACACCTCGGGCGATCTGAGCATAAACGGTCGCTCTACAAAGATGTTTAAGGATGCCGACTGGGATTCCTACCGCAACCATTCGGTGGGCTTCGTATTCCAGTCGTATAACCTTATACCGCATCAGACGGTGCTTGCAAACGTTGAGCTGGCGCTTACACTTTCGGGCGTGGGCAAGGCGGAAAGGCGCAAGCGTGCTATAGCGGCGCTTGAAAAGGTTGGTCTTGGCGATCAGCTCCGCAAAAAGCCGAACCAGATGTCAGGCGGGCAGATGCAAAGAGTGGCAATTGCAAGGGCGCTTGTAAACGACCCCGAAATACTAATGGCGGATGAACCGACCGGCGCGCTGGATTCCACCACAAGCGTTCAGATAATGGAGATTTTAAAGGAAATCTCGAAGGAAAAGCTTGTAATAATGGTTACCCACAACCCCGAGCTTGCCGAGCAGTACGCCACCAGAATAGTAAGGTGCTTAGACGGCGAGGTGCAGTCTGACTCTATGCCGTATGACTCATCAACCGAGCCGGCAGGTCACAGTGCGGATATGAAAAAGCTGGACAGAAAGACCTCGATGTCCTTCGGAACGGCGCTGTCGCTGTCCTTAAACAACCTTATGACAAAGAAGGGCAGAACGATTCTTACAAGCTTCGCCGGAAGCATTGGCATTATAGGCATAGCGCTGATTCTTTCCGTCTCCACCGGAGTTCAGAGGTATATCGACCGCGTGCAGGAGGATACACTTTCCTCCTACCCCATAACCATCAACTCCCGCGAGGTGGATATGACCAGCATGATGACCAGCTTTATGGGCGCGAACCGCGATGACACGGAAAGCACAGAAGAAGCGCCCGAGCCTGACAAGGTCTACGAAAACCGCATAATGTCCGATATGATGGACTCGATGCGAAGCATTGAAACCCAGGAAAACAACCTTGTAAAGTTCAGGGATTTTCTGGATAATTCCGAGGAGTTCAGATCCTACGCCAGCGCGGTGAGCTACAGCTATGATGCGGATATGAACTTCTACGTTGAAAACGCCGAGGGCGAGATAGTCCGGTCGGACGTTTTGGAGCTTATTTCCCGGCTGTATTCCGAGCTTGGCGTTTCGGCATCAAGCTCCACCCTTTCATCATATATGCAGATATCGGCATGGCAGGAAATGCTTTCGGGCATAGACGGGGAGCTTATCAGCCCGACCATCACCGACCAGTACGATGTTATCAGCGGCCGCTGGCCCGAGAGCTACGACGAGGTAGTTGTAGTTGTGGATGACA
>CALDFS010000058.1 GCA_937942105.1 uncultured Ruminococcus sp.
TGAACTGACCTGGAACCGCAACAGCCTGGACAGCGACTATGAAGAAAAATATACGCTGAAATCCTCAAAAATCCATATGCCGGCAAGAATCGACTCGGCAACAGAAAATCGGATTCGGGAAACTGCGGCGCTTATTTACCGTGCGCTTGGCTGTTCGGGATTTGCAAGGGTGGATATGTTTTTAACGCCATCCTCAGAGATAGTTTTTAATGAGGTCAACACCATTCCCGGATTTACCTCACACAGCAGATATCCCAATATGATGAAAGGAATAGGTCTGTCGTTTGCGGAAATGCTGGACAGGCTTATAGGACTTTACATATGAATAACATAATTATCACAAACGATAAGATCTATAAGGGCAACCTGATTCTTGTAAATGCTGAATATGAGCTGAGAACATCTGATGAAAAGGATCTTACCGCCGTTAATTCCAAATATCCCGATATCCTTATGAAGAGGGAAGCGGTCAATATTTTGCGTATGATATTAGATAAGATAGGCAATCGCGGGGATATCGTCCCTGTAAGCGGGTATCGCTCATTTAAGGAGCAGACGGATATATATGAAAAATCTCTGATAGACAGCGGCAGGGAATTCACTGAAAAATTTGTCGCCCTGCCGAATCACAGCGAGCATCAGACGGGGCTGGCGATAGATTTAGGTCTGAATAAGGAGGATATCGACTTTATCTGCCCGGATTTTCCGTATGAAGGAATCTGTGAAGAATTCAGAAGGCTTGCCCCGAAATACGGTTTTGTCGAGCGTTATCAGAAAAATAAAGAGTATATTACAGGCATCGGTCATGAGCCTTGGCATTTCAGATATGTCGGCTATCAGCATTCTACCGTCATGTACGAAAAAGGCTTGGCTTTGGAGGAATATATTGAGTATGTCAAGCGTTTTTCCTGCGAAGGTGAGCATCTCAACATCGTCAGGAACGGCGCTGCTGTTGAAATATTCTATGTCAAAGCGGACGATTCAGGCAAAACTGTAATTTCTCTGCCGGATAATACTGTCTATCAGATATCAGGAAACAATATAGACGGATTTATTGTAACAATATGGAGAAAGCCATGAACAGCAAAAGAGCATATGCGGGTATAGATTATTTCAGGCTTATCGCGGCACTTTTGGTGGTGACTATCCACACCTCGCCGCTGCTGACATACTCCGAAACGGCGGATTTTATATTGACAGGAATAATTGCAAGAATAGCCGTGCCGTTTTTCTTTATGACATCCGGATTTTTTCTGATTACAAGGTATTCCAAAAACGCAGATAGGCTGAAGACGTTTATAAAAAAGACGGCTCAGATTTACGGAGCCGCCATATTGCTATATCTGCCGATAAACATCTACAATGGGTACTTTTCAAAGGAAAATCTTGCGCCTGACATAATTAAGGATATCTTAATAGACGGTACAATGTATCACCTTTGGTACCTGCCGGCTTCGATAATAGGCGGCATGATTGCATGGCATCTTGTAAAAAAGCTTGATTACAAAAAGGCCTTTGCTGTCGCTCTGGCGCTGTATGCTGTCGGGCTGTTCGGGGACAGCTACTTCGGAATCTCAGAAAAGCTCCCGCTTCTCAACGGCCTTTATGGACTTGTGTTTCAGGTCTGTGACTACACAAGGAACGGCTTTTTCTTTGCACCGGTATTCTTTGTTTTGGGAGGAGCGTTCCACGATTCGAGTATTGAAATCTCGCCGACAAAAAGCGTTTTAGGCTTTGCTATCAGCTTTGCAATGATGTTTTGTGAGGCAATTGTACTAAGAATCCTTGGTTTGCCAAGGCACAACAGTATGTATATCTTCTTAGTGCCATGTACACTGTTTCTTTTCGGCACGGTTATTGTCTGGAAAGGAAAGCGCAAGCTTTGGCTGAGGGATATGTCGCTGATAATTTATATTGTTCACCCTATGACTATAGTATTTGTGCGCACGTGTGCAAAGCTTTTTAAGCTTCGGAATCTGCTGATTGATAACAGCTTGGTTCATTTCTTAGCTGTGAGCGTTATCTCGGCAGTGTTTGCCTTTGCGGTTACATTTGCTATATCCCGAATTAATGCAGTAAGAAAGCATGCCCCCATCAGCGCCGAAAGAGCGTGGATAGAGGTAAACCTTGACAATCTTCGCAGTAATGTTCAAGCACTTAATCAAGCTATGCCGGATAAATGCGAGCTTATGGCTGTTGTGAAGGCGGAAGCCTACGGCCACGGAGCGTTTGAAGCTGCGGCGTATCTCGAAAAAATCGGAGTGGAAGCCTTCGCCGTCGCAACTATAGAGGAGGGAATCGCGCTGAGAAAATTCGGAATTCGCGGAGATATCCTGATTCTTGGATATACAAGCCCGGAAATGGTAAAGGAGCTTAAACGCTTCAAGCTTATGCAAACCCTTGTCAGCTATGATTACGCCGCAGAATTAAACTCAATGGGAGTGAAAATAGATGTGCACATCAAGCTTGACACCGGAATGCACAGGCTCGGCTTCGACTGTGATGAAATCAGCAAAATCGCAGATGTATTCAGCATGAAAAACATATCCGTAAAAGGAATATATACTCATCTTTGCGTGGCAGACAGTTTTTCACAGGATGATGTTATATTCACAGAGAATCAAATCAGTAAATTCTATAATGTACTTGAAACTCTGAAAGCGGCAGGTATCAAAATCCCAAAAACACATATTCAAAGCAGCTATGGGCTTCTGAATTATCCTGATATTGAATGTGATTACGTCAGAGCGGGAGTGTCGCTTTATGGCGTATTGAGCAAGCCGAATGACGATACCAGACTCAAGCCGGATCTGAAGCAGGTGCTCTCGCTGAAATCAAGAGTGGTTTTAATCAGAGATGTAAAAGCCGGAGACACCGTCGGCTACGGACGAGCCTTTACGGCTGAAAAAGACAGTAAAATAGCAATAATCTCAATCGGATATGCAGACGGACTGCCCAGAAGTCTTTCCTGCGGCAATGCTGGCGTGATGATCAACGGCGGTAAGGCACGAATTGTCGGAAGAATCTGCATGGATCAGACGGCTGTTGATGTAACCGACATTGACAACGTTAAAGTCGGAACAACGGTAACCGTCATAGGCGATGGCATATCCGCTGAAGCGGCTGCAGAGGATTCCGGAAGCATAACCAATGAGCTTTTAAGCAGACTTGGCAGGCGGCTGAAGGTGTTGACTGTCGGCGGATGATTATAATATAAAGAAAAACACAGTGCCATATAAAAGACACTGTGTTTGCTTTATGCCGGAATTATACGTTTAAAATCCGATTAAGCCCTTGTAACCTTGCCGGATCTTAAGCACCTTGAGCATACATAGACGTGGCAGGGAGTACCGTTCTTAAGAACTTTAACTCTTTTAACGTTGGGCTTCCAAGTCCTGTTTGTTTTTCTGTTTGAGTGGGATACCTTAATTCCGAAAGTAACACCCTTTCCGCAAACTTCACACTTTGCCATGGGGCAGCACCTCCTTATCATTTGTTCAGAATTCAACAAGCTATATCATACCAAATTATTCGGACAATTGCAAGTGTTTTTTGAAAATTTTTTTGAAAATCTTAAATTAATCTTAAAATCGCCCCAAATCACTTGAAATTCAGTGCAAAATGTAGTATCATTACAATGAGATTATATAAGCATGTTCACATCGTGATGATTGAACAACAAAAGTAGAGGAGACGGCTATGTCAATTTTTTCTTACATTAACGATCCGGCTCAGCTTATGCTGATGGTCGGAATAAGGCTGTTTATAATTTTTTTGGTACTGCCGATACATGAGTGTGCTCATGCTTTCGCCGCTAAAAAGATGGGGGATAACACCGCAGTAATTTACGGCAGGCTTACACTCAATCCGTTTTCACACATCGATATTTTCGGAGCGATTTTTTTAATGCTTTTCGGCTTCGGATGGGCAAAGCCGGTGCCGATCAATCCGATACATTTCAAAAAATACAGAAAAGGCATCGCAATAACCGCTGCTGCTGGGCCTCTCTCAAACCTCATTTGTGCAACAATCGGCATATTTGTAGTAAGAATTCTTTCAAATATACCTGTTACGAGCGAAAATAGCTATATGGTTTTATACTATATAATGCTTGCTGTTGATTACTTTAGCTTTATAAATTTATCTCTTGCAGTTTTCAACATGATTCCCATCCCGCCGCTGGACGGCTCACGTATTTTAGGCACTGTAGTTTCTAATAAGGTCAGTAATTTCATGCAGAAATATCAGCAGTATATCTATATTGTCTTTTTGGTGCTGCTGTTTACCGATGTTTTGCAGGTTCCCATGTCGTGGATAATCAATAAGCTGTATGCAGGAATAGACGCTTTGTTCTTCTGGGTAGAGCCTTTGTTCGGACTGCTGAGATAGACTGATGAGCGAGATATTATATAAAATCGAAGGCTTTGAAGGTCCTCTTGACCTGCTGCTTTTCCTGATATCAAAACATAAGCTTAACATCAACGATATTCAGATATCTCTGCTATTGGAGCAGTATCTTGAATATATAGACGGTATTGAGGACTGCGACTTTGAATATGCCGGCGAATTTCTTGAAATGGCGGCTAGGCTTATTCTTATTAAGACCCTTTCTCTTTTGCCCAAGCATGAGGAGGCAGAAGAGCTTAAGCGGGAGCTTCAGGGAAGGCTTATTGAATATTCTGCCTGCAAGCAGGCGGCAGCAAGGCTTTCGGAAGAGTATGTAGGCGACAAAGTATTCGTAAAAAAACCGACGCTTCCTGATTTTGATAAGACATACCGTGGAAAGAATCAGCCGGATGAGCTTATAAAAGCCTATCTTGGTCTGTCTGACAGAAAGCTTCGTCAGAAGCCGGTGGAGGCTTCGATATTCAAGCCGATAGTATCACATAAAATAGTGTCTGTAACGACCGGCATAATAACCGTTCTGCGCAGGCTTTATAAAACAGGAAAATGCTCCTTAGTCGATGTTATGGATAAGGCTGCCGGAAAATCAGAGAAAATTGCTGTGTTTTTGGCTGTTTTAGAGCTTACAAAGTCGGGCAGAATATCTATTAATGATGACAATACAGAAATAACCTTTACCGGAAGGAGGAGACGGAATGCAGCTCAATGACAAGCTTTCAGTTATAGAAGCAATACTTTTTGCCTGCGGCGAGCCGGTAGATGCCCAGCGCCTGTGCGATTCGGCGGACGTTGAGCCTGATGAGCTGCCGAGGCTTATCCTTGCACTCAATCAAAGGTATTCCGATATCGGCTCTTCACTTGAAATACTTTTGCTGAATCAAAGCTATCAGCTTGCGACAAAAAAGGAGTTTGCACCTTATATCCGGTCTGCGGTGGAAAATAAAAGAAACGCCTCTCTTTCACCGGCGGCATTGGAAGTACTTACGATAATAGCTTACAATCAGCCGATAACCAGAAGCTTTATCGACGATGTAAGGGGAGTTGACAGCTCGGGCGTTGTCAATAACCTCATCGAAAAGGAACTGATAGAGGAAGCAGGAAGGCTTGATATTCCCGGAAGACCGGTGCTGTTTAAAACCACCGAAAACTTTTTAAGATGCTTCGGCTTAACATCCTTGGAGGATCTTCCGCCGCTTCCGACTGAGTATTCGCAGCTAAGCTTTGATGACGTTGAAGCTGAGAGCGCAAAGGCTTCGGAATAGGCAAAACCAAATGACATTGTGTGAAAGGGGACTGATAATACGGTTGGCAGAATTATTTTAGGCGTATTGCTTGCGCTGATACTAATTATTTTTGTCCTGCTTCACATTTCGGTAAGAGCTTATATTAAGTTTGATAAAAAGAGCTTTAAGCTGTGTGTAAGGTATCTTTGGTTTACAGTCTTTAATATGGATACATCCCTGCCGCCGGGCAAAAGCTCTCAGGAAGCCGTCACGTCAGAATCCAAGGATGATAAGCCTGACTTTGAGCTGACCGAGTTAGAGGAGGTCGATTCCACTCAGGACAAGTCGCACGAGGATGAGAAGCCCTCCATTTCCGAGTCAAAGAGCGAATCGCAGGAAGCGGAAACGAATTCAAGCAAGGAAATCGATTCAGAGGAAAAGAGCAAAGAGGAAAAGGAGCATATATCCCTGAAACAGCGATGGGAGGAAATCAAGCCTTACTTCCCGGTAGCAAAAAAAGCTCTGCGCAGGCTTTTGAAGATGATACGGCTCTACGATTTAGAGCTTCACCTTACTGTGGGCGGTGATGACGCCTGCAAGGCTGGCATGAACTTTGCACGCGCGAATCAGGTGTTTTATCCTGCGCTTGCATTGCTTTGCACGGCGTTCAGCGTAAAAATAAATAAAACCGAAATAAACTGTGATTACAATGCCAATACTTTTGACGTCAGCGGCGGAGTCTTAATTATGGTGCGACCGTCTGCGGTTATCGCGTTGGCTGTATACTTAGGCGTTAATTATTTGAAGATCAGAATCAGAAACAGAAGAAAACAGAAAATCAACAATAAAAGAAAGAAGGACAAGGTAAATGGCTGAAAAGAATACTAATTTAGAGGGCTTGGTAAGAACCGCTATCGAAAAAATCAAAGAGGTCGTAGATGTTGAAACGGTGGTAGGCAAGCCGATAACAGTTCCGAACGGAACTATAATAATTCCCGTATCAAAAATAGCTGTCGGATTCGGCTCGGGCGGCTCTGATATCCCCGCTAAATCCGAGAAGGACCTTTTCGGCGGCGGAATGGGCGGCGGAGTTACGATTCAGCCCTTGGCATTTATTACCATCATGCCGGATGGCAATGTAAAGCTTTTGCAGATGACCATCAATGCCCCCAAGGAAAACGCCGCTTTGGCACTTATTCCGGATGTTGTTGACAAAATTACCGGATTCATGAGCAAAAACAAGGAATCAGCTTCCAAGGATGAATCATCCATGGAAGAAAAAGCTGAATAATATTTTGAATTAAAGCTTGCATAGTCCATAAAATAATTGCGAAATCATTTTCGGAGGTTATTATTTTATGGATAATATAAAAAGATACGTTGCATGCCTGATATGCCTGCTGGCGGTTGCTTCCTGCCTTTGCATACAGTTAAGGGCGGCAGAGCCTGAGCCTACGGCGCGCGCGGCGATTCTTATTGACGCTTCAACCGGTCGGGTCATATATGAAAAGAACGCCGATGCACAGCTTCAGATGGCAAGCACAACAAAGATTATGACAACGCTTCTCACCATCGAGGCTGGCAGCCTTGACGATTATTTTGAGGTCGATTCTGATGCAATAAGGGTTGAAGGCTCGTCAATGGGCTTATATGAGGGTGCAAGCGTTACAAGGCGAATGCTTTTATACGGCATGATGCTTCCCAGCGGTAATGACGCTGCAAACGCTTCTGCCGTAAGCGTTGCCGGTGACTGCGACAAATTCGTTGAAATGATGAATGCGCGGGCGCAGGAAATGGGTCTTGCAAACACGCATTTTGTAACCCCTTCCGGTCTGGACGATTATACGAATGACCATTATTCCAGTGCCCATGATATGGCTGTTCTTGCGGCAAGAGCTATGGAAAATCCCGTCTTTCGGGATGTCTGCTCCACCCGCTCTATCTGCCTTAAATACGGCGACGGTAAGGACTGCTGGCTTTCAAATTCAAACAGGCTTCTTGATTCCTGCGAAGGGGTTATAGGTGTTAAAACCGGGTTTACCGACAAGGCAGGAAGATGCCTTGTTTCCGCCTGCGAGAGGGAAGGTGTAACGCTTATCTGCGTCACCCTTAACGACCCCAACGACTGGTATGACCACAACAGGCTTTATGATTACGGCTTTTCACTTATTGCAAATAAGACATTAGAGGGAGTTTCGGTCAAGGTACCCTGTGTGGGCGGAATAGATGAGTTTCTGCCTGCCGGCAGTGAGGATGTAACCCTTCCGCTGTTTGAAGACGATTTGAAAAATGTAGAGCGCAGAATAACCATGCAAAGGTTCATATATCTCCCCGCCGAGAGCGGACAGGCAGTCGGAAAGGTCACATATTATCTCGACGGAAAGGTAATTGCTCAGAGAGATATAGTTTTGGATTAAACAAAAATTTGACATAAAGGATATTTTCAGATGGAAGAAAGAATTCAGAAAATAATAAGCGGTTCCGGTCTTACCTCCCGCCGCAAAGCGGAGGAACTTATAGAGCAGGGAAGAGTTAAGATAAACGGCAGACCCTGCAAGCTTGGAGATAAGGCGGATCCGCTTAAAGACATAGTAAGTGTAGACGGCGAGAACCTTGTAGTCGAGCGCAAAAAGGAATATACCTACCTTATGATGAACAAGCCGCGCGGCTATGTGACCACCGTAAGCGATGAGCTGGGCAGAAGGTGCGTTATGGACCTTCTTGATGGTGTTGACAAGCGCGTATATCCCATAGGAAGACTTGACCACAATTCGGAAGGTCTTCTGCTTTTCACTAATGACGGCGCTTTTGCTAACTCCATAATGCACCCAAGCTGCCATATAACCAAGACATATCGCGTCACTGTGCGCCCGGATATAACCGAGGAACAGCTTATCCAGCTTGAAAGCGGCGTTGTCATAGACGGTAAGCGCACACTTCCTGCGTCTGCACAGGTGCTTACTAAGGAAGAAGGCAGGGTGGTTCTGCAAATTACTATAAAAGAGGGCAGAAATCGCCAGATAAGAAAGATGTGCGAGGCTGTTGGCTTAGAGGTCGCAAGGCTAAAAAGGACCTCTTTGGGACCTATAAAGCTTGGAATGTTAAAGCCGGGAACCTTCCGCGAGCTTACCCCTCAGGAGCTGACGGCTTTAAGAAATGCAATAAATAAGGGGATGGCACAGAATGCTTCAGATTCTAAAGCAGGAAAATAAGCAGGGCTATTCACAAAGGCTCTCCGAATTGGGTCTTGACCCTGAAAAAATCAGTATTTCGGAAGCGACTGACGGCGGAAATGTCACCGGCTTCGGCATATATGAGTTTTCGGGTGATTCAATTGTAATTCACTGTATAGAGCCGCAGAACGACTTTGTTTTATTCGATGGCATTGCAAGAAGTATTATGTTCTTAGCTGTGCTGAAAGGAATAGAAAAGGCAGAGTATCGCGGGGATACCCGCAAAAATGCTGCGCTTTTAAAATTCATATCCGATGAAAAGCCTTACCTTCAGCCGATATCCTCGATATTCAACGGCTGCGCGGGATGCAGGCACAACAAGAACAAGTGAAAGGCGGAAATACAGAATGAACGACGCAAATTACACGATGCTCTGCGATTTTTACGAGCTTACAATGGGCAACGGCTATTTTGAAAAGGGCTATAGGGACAAGATATGCTATTTTGATGTATTTTACCGTAATATTCCTGATAACGGTGGATTTGTTATAGCCTGCGGTCTTGAGCAGGTGATAGACTACATAAATAATCTTCATTTTTCTGATGAGGATATTTCCTATCTTCGCGCAAAAGGCATATTCTCGGAAGCTTTTCTTGATTATCTTGCGGAATTTAAGTTTGAAGGCGATATCTGGGCAGTTTCTGAGGGAACAATAGTTTTTCCAAACGTTCCGATAATGACTATCCGCGCTCCGGCGATTCAGGCTCAGCTTATAGAGACGTTTGTTCTGCTGACGATAAACCATCAATCGCTTATTGCAACTAAAACCTCGCGCATTGTGCGCGCAGCCAACGGCAGAGCTATTTCGGAATTCGGTTCACGCCGCGCTCACGGACCGGACGCTGCGGTTCTTGGCGCACGCGCCGCATATATAGCGGGTGCCGCAGGAACAGCCTGTGCCCTTACCGACGAGCTTTACGGCGTGCCCGCAACCGGAACAATGGCACATTCCTGGGTTCAAATGTTTGATTCGGAATATGAAGCCTTCAAGGCCTACTGTGAGGTTTACCCCGACAGTGCAACTCTGCTTGTTGATACCTATAACGTTTTGAAAAGCGGTGTGCCAAACGCTATAAAAGCATTTGACGAGGTGCTGAAGCCTCTTGGAAAGCGCCCCAAGGGAATAAGGCTGGATTCCGGCGATATAACCTATCTTTCCTGCAAGGCAAGGGAGATGCTTGATGAGGCCGGATATCCCGACTGCAAAATCGTCGCTTCAAACTCTCTTGACGAATATCTTATCCGCGATATGCTTATTCAGGGTGCTAAGGTGGATTTATACGGAGTCGGCGAAAGGCTTATCACCTCGAAGTCATCTGCTGTTCTGGATGGCGTTTATAAGCTTGTAGCAGTTGAGGACGGTGACGGAAACATCACGCCCAAAATAAAGATTTCCGAGAATGTTCAGAAGATCACAAATCCGCACTTTAAAAAGGTTTACCGCCTTTATGATAATTCCAACTTCAAGGCCGTGGCGGATTTGCTGTGCGTCTACGACGAGACGGTTGACAATACCAAGTCGATTGAAATATTCGACCCCAACTACACATGGAAGCGGCAGATTCTTGAAAACTATACCGCGCGTGAGCTTCTTGTCCCAATATTTGTAGGCGGTAAGCAGGTGTACGAGAAACCGAGTCTCGAGGAAATAAGGGCGCATTGCGAGCGCGAGCTTGAAACAATGTGGGATTCAGTTCTTAGATTTGAAAACCCACACGAGCATTATGTTGACCTTTCGCAAAAGCTTTGGAATATCAAGCAGGAGCTGTTGTCTTCTAATTCACATCACATAAAGTAATGAAAAAATCAAGCTTTAATATTGCATTCGGCGGCATGGTATCAGCCGTTTGCGTTGTTCTGGAATTTTCTGTTGGATTCCTGCCGCTGTTTCTGTATATCTTTCCGATGATATGCGCACTTCTGCTGAACGTGCTTTTAGAGGAATGCGGAGTTAAAACCGCCTTGTGTGCATATATAGGAACCGCAGTAATATCCATGATATTGGCACCCGATAAGGAAGCTGCTTTGCTTTTTGCGGCTTTTTTCGGTTATTATCCCATAGTAAGAGCGTATATAATGAAGCTTAAAAGTAAGCTGCTGAGGGCTGTATTTAAGCTTGCGCTGTTTAACATTGCCATGATATGCTCATACTTATTGTTGATAAAGCTTATAGGGCTTGAAGCACTCGGCTTTGAAGACGTCAAGTGGATGTGGGCGGCGCTTCTTGCTGGCGGAAATTTTGCGTTTTTGATGTTCGATATTATGCTCGACCGAATCCTGATAATTTATAATCTCAGATTAAGAGGAAAACTGTTTGGCAGCAGAAGAAAAAAGTAAGTATATGAAGAAATTTGAATCAAAATTCTTAACTCCAAAAAGAAAGAAAATAATACGCATAGTGTCACTGTGCGTGCTTGCAGCTGTTATGCTGCTCGTTACAATTATCTGCATACCTCTTGTAAAAATGCTTTCAAGCGAAGAGGGC
>CALDFS010000059.1 GCA_937942105.1 uncultured Ruminococcus sp.
ACAAGCGATAACCTTGCTAAGGAGATTTTACAGAAAGAATATATCGACCAATCCGACTTCAACAAATGGCTGAAAAAAATAGGCTGCAAGAAAAGCTCAATGAGCAATGAATGGATGTCCGCAACCCCGCGCGACCTTGTAACTATCTGGCAGAAATATTATGATTACTCTTTAGAAAGCGACTATGGCAAGACCTTGTTTGAAGCCTCAACCGAAACCACTCAGACCTATTTCAGAGTGCTTAAAAAGGACTACGCTGCAAAATTCGGCTATACCAACAACGATACAAAGATATATCTTGAAACCGGTTTGATTTTCGGCGATACGCCTTATTACATAGCTCTGGCTTTTCGGTTCAATGGGGAAGATATTGATATCGCAGAGGTCAAGGAGTTCATAAAAATATTGGATTCTGCTATTTGTGAGAATATAGTTATCGATGAATCCGACGAGGATATCGTTATTATTAATGATGATGAGTGAATGCCATGCAAAAAATATTTATTGTTGAGGATGACGATGGCATAGCGTCCTCAATTAAAGCGCACACCGAGGGCTGGGGCTATGAGGCTAAAATAGTCGGTGATTTCAGAAACGTGTTGTCCGAGTTCGGGCAGTATTCGCCTCACATCGTGCTGATGGATATATCCCTGCCGTTTTTCAGCGGGTATTATTGGTGCCAGGAAATCAGAAAAAGCTCTGAGGTTCCTATAATATTCATATCCTCCGCTTCAGACAATATGAATATTCTTATGGCAATGAGCATGGGCGCAGATGATTTTATCGCAAAGCCGTTCGATCTGCGCGTTCTTACCGCCAAAATACAGGCGCTTATGCGAAGAACGTATAACCTTGCTCCGGCAATCAAGAATATAGAGCATAGAGGAGCAGTCTTGAACACTGAGGACAGTACTCTTATCTATAACGGAACCAAAATCGAGCTGAGCAAGAATGAGTACAGAATACTTCTTTGCCTGATGGAATCCGTGGGCAAAATAGTCAGCCGCGAAAAGCTGATGGAGCGCCTGTGGGAGACTGACCAGTTTATCGACGACAACACTCTTTCGGTAAACGTAAACCGCCTTAGAAAAAAGCTTGAAATCTATGGGCTTACCGACTTCATAACAACAAAGTTCGGACTGGGATATATAATAAATTAGGAGCAGAATATGAAGCTGTTTATAAGATATCTTAGGCAAAAGCTGGCGACGATTGTACTTGTTGCAATCTTTTTTGTGATTTTTGCGGTATCATTTCTGCTTTACAGGCTGCCGATTGAAGCGGTGCTTTACCCATCCGCGCTCTGCTTCGGATTTGGAATATCCTATATGCTCTATGACTTTTCAAAGATAAAACGGCTTCATAAGTCTTTAGAGGATATAGCTAAGCTGACAGCCGGAATGATAAACTCGCTTCCAGACGCCAAAACCATTGCTGAGAATGACTATCAGGCGATAATCACAGCTTTGAAAGCCGAGGTCTATAAGCTTGAAACCGACGCAGGCGAAAAATACGCCGAAATGAGCGACTACTACACCATCTGGGCGCACCAGATAAAAACCCCTATAGCCTCGATGAACCTTATGCTTCAAAGTGTAGACAGTCAGCTTTCGCGCAGACTATCCGGCGAGCTGTTTAAGATAGAGCAATATGTCGAGATGGTTCTGGCATTCATTCGGCTGGATTCCGATTATTCCGACTATGTATTCAAAGTCTGTGATATTGACGGAATTATCAGACAGTCTGTAAAGAAATTCGCTCATGATTTCATTTACAGAAAAATCAGTCTTGATTTCAAGGAAACCGGTCTGAAAGCCGTTACGGATGAAAAATGGCTGGGCTTTGTTATCGACCAGCTGATTTCAAATTCATTGAAATACACTAAGGAAGGCAGAATAAGCATATATCTTAAAGCCCCGAATATACTCTGTATACAGGATACCGGCATAGGCATAGCGCCGGAGGATCTGCCAAGAGTATTTGATAAGGGCTACACCGGCTATAACGGCAGAAAGGACAAGAAGGCGAGCGGTCTTGGGCTGTATCTCTGCAAAAAGATATGTGCACGGCTGAGGCATAAAATATACCTTGAATCCAAGCCGGGAGTCGGCACTCAGGTAATGATAGATTTTGAGCAGTATAAGCTTAACGCAGAATAGTAAAGAGATTCTTACAAAAACGTAAGATTTGACGCGGGAAATGTAAGCCAAAGCTATGGCAATCCGTTTCCCGCGTTTGGTATAATATAATCCGAAAGAAAAATTAATTTTACTTTCGGAAAGGCGGAAATATAAATGTCAGTATTAGAAGTAACTGCACTTAAAAAAGTGTATTCGCAAAGGCTTGGCGGAAATAAGGTCGAAGCTTTGAAAAGTGTAAGCTTTGCTGTTGACAAGGGCGAATTCGTTGCCATCATGGGCGAATCAGGCTCCGGCAAGACAACTCTATTAAACATTCTTGCGGCTCTTGATACTCCTACCAGTGGAAGCGTTGTTTTGGACGGAATGAATCTTGCACGCATCCGCGAAGCTCAGATAGCTTCGTTCCGGCGGGATAACCTGGGCTTTGTTTTTCAGGATTTCAACCTGCTTGATACCTTCACAATCGAAGATAATATCTATCTGCCCTTGGTTCTTGCCGGAAAATCCTATAAGGAGATGAGCGAAAAGCTTAAACCAATAGCAGAGGCGCTGGGCATAGACGCTCTCCTGAAAAAATATCCCTACGAAGTCTCGGGCGGACAGAAGCAGTGAGCGGCGGTTGCAAGGGCG
>CALDFS010000060.1 GCA_937942105.1 uncultured Ruminococcus sp.
CGAAAGCGTCCGACACGGTGGAGGGTCTTTGACTGCCGCCGTTGAGCTGTTCGCCCTTGCCGAAAATTATATAATCGCCCAAATTTATCTCCTTGGCAAAGTTGGCAAGGCTCTTTTCGCAAACAAGAGTCGCCCTTGTTTTGCTTAGCTCGCCTTCAGGCAGGTCGGTATATTCCTCAAAAATATGCTCTGATACAACTATTGATAAAACCGAATCGCCCAGAAATTCAAGCCTTTCATTCGATTTATACTGGTGCTTGGATTCGTTGGCATATGAAGAATGGGTAAGAGCTTCAAACAGCAGCTCTATGTTTTTGAATTTATAGTCTATAAGCCTTTCAAATTCAGCCAGCATTTCCAAATGACGTTCGCTGATATTCACTTTATAACCCTTACCTTTCTTATTCCTGTTCCTTTAAAGCCTGTGCTTTAGAAGCGGCGTTAAGCTCGTCAAGAGCCGAGGTTATCTCGCCGATGACATTTGCTTCAATAAATTCCTTTGCCTGACGGACAGCATTATATATAGCCTTTGCGTTCGACGAGCCGTGAGCCTTTATTACCGGCTTTGCGGTTCCCAGAAGCGGTGCTCCGCCGTACTCGGTGTAATCCATCTTCTTTTTAAAGGCGTTTATCTTTTTCAGCAGAAACAGCGCGCCTATCTTTGAGCCTACGCCGCTTTTGAACATCCCTTTAAGCTCGGAGGAAAAGAACTTGCCCATTCCCTCGATGGTTTTAAGTATAAGGTTGCCGCTGAAGCCGTCCGCAACGACTACATCAGCCTCTCCCAAAGGCACATATCTGCCTTCGATATTTCCGGTGAAATTGATTGGCGCTGCCGAAAGCTGCTTATAAGCTTCAAGCTCCAGCTCCCTGCCCTTGGTAGGCTCTGCGCCGATATTAGCCAGTGCAACTCTGGGAGAATCCACCTTCATAAGCTTGTTCATGTAAGCCGAACCCATTATTCCGAACTGTGCAAGCATTTCGGGTCGACATTCTGCGTTTGCTCCAACGTCCAAAATCATGCAGGGCGTCTGCTTTGTCGGTATGACTGTGGCAAGAGCCGCACGCTTTATGCCTTTAAGACGCTTTACAATAAACGTCGCGCCGACGACCAAAGCTCCCGTTGAGCCGGCGGAAACGAAAGCGTCTCCCCCGCCGTCCTTCAAAAGCTTCAAGCCTACTGCCATGGAGCTGTTTGAATATTCCTTTAATATCTTAGTCGGCTCGCAGCACACCTCCATGACCTGCGCGGCATGGCATATCTGCAAGCCTGATATATCAACGGCGTTTTCTTTGGCGCAGGAGCGGATTTTATCCTCGTTTCCTACAAGTGTTATATCCACGCCCAAGCCTGCGTGAGCCTGAGCCGCGCCCTTGATTATCTCCAATGGGGCGTTGTCTCCTCCGAAAGCGTCTACTATTACTCGCATATTTTAATTTCCTTTCAAAATTGCCCTGTCAAGGGATTCAAGCGCTCTTTTGGCAAGAGCTGAATACTTTTCCTGCTTATTCTTTATTCTTTCTGGAAGCTCCGGCAGGATACCCATGTTGCTTCCCATCGGCTGAAAGCCCGAAGGCGAGCCGATTTCTACATATTCCGCAAGAGCACCCAGCATGGTATCGTTCGGCAGAGTTATCTCTTCAAGTCCCAAAAGCCGCCTTGCAAGGCTTAATCCTGCATATATTCCGCTTGCGGCGGACTCGATATATCCCTCAACGCCGGTCATCTGACCCGCAAAATATATCCGTGGGTCGCTCTTCAAGCAGAAGTGCCTGTCCAGAATACCGGGAGAATTGAGGTATGTATTGCGGTGCATTACCCCATAGCGCACGAATTCCGCGTTTTCAAGCCCCGGTATAAGCGAGAACACCCGCTTCTGCTCGCCGAATTTTAGATTTGTCTGAAAGCCGACGAGGTTATAAAGCGTTCCCGCGTTATTTTCTTTTCTCAGCTGGACTACCGCGTAAGGCCGTCTGCCGGTTCTTGGGTCGGTCAGACCCACCGGCTTTAACGGACCGAAGCGCATTGTATCCTCTCCCCGCCGGGCAAGAGCTTCTATTGGCATACAACCCTCATATACCTTGTAATCCTTCGAGCCTTCCAGCTCAAATTCATGCAAAGGTGCAGTTTCTGCGCTTACAAGCTCGCTATAGAACCGCAGATACTCTTCCTTATCCATCGGGCAGTTTAGATAGTCCGCTTCGCCCCTGCCATACCTTGAAGCGCCGAACACAAGCGAATTATCAAGGCTTTCAGCAGTCACTATCGGCGCGGCGGCATCGTGAAAATAGAGATAATCCTTGCCGATAAGCGACTGTATGCTCCTTGACAAAGGCTCGCTTGTTAAAGGACCTGTGGCAATAATCACATATCCCTCGGGAATTTCCGTGACCTCGCCGGTTACAACGGTGATGTTGGGATGGGAGTTGATTTTGTCGGTGACGAAATCCGAAAAATCCTCCCTTGCAACCGCCAATGCCCCGCCCGCCGCAACCTTAGTTGCCTCGGCGGCAAGCATTGTAAGTGAACCCAAGCGGCGCATTTCTTCCTTTAATAATCCTGCCGCCGATTCTATTCTTTCCGCCTTTAACGAGTTGGAGCAGACCAGCTCGGCATATCCCTTATATTTATGCGCGGGTGTGAACTTGGTGGGCTTCATCTCGCAAAGCTCAACTGTAATTCCGGCGTTTGCAAGCTGCCATGCCGCTTCACACCCGGCCAAGCCCGCGCCTATTACCTTTACTGTCATATCAGCTCAAATCCTTTTCG
>CALDFS010000061.1 GCA_937942105.1 uncultured Ruminococcus sp.
CAGCAGCCTGGCTCAAATATCCAGGTTCACGACATACTTGGCGTTTTCCTCGATGCTCATGCCGCGCTCGCGGTTTTTTACTGCCATCTCCAAAAGCGCACCCATTCCGCCGGTGGCGCCCAATGAATCCACACAGATAAGCCTTGCTTCCGGGTACTTTTCATTAAGCTCGTCGGCTGCTATAAGCGATGAATTATATGTGTTTGAAAGCCCGCTTGAAAGGGATATGTACAGAACCGACTTACCCTCTTTCATCAGCGGCTCAAAAACCTCAACATATTTGAAGGGGGATATCTGGGTGGTGTGGGTCAGATCGCCGCCCCGCTGACCGTCATAAAACTTTTTCAAAATATCGTCCGGCTCGATGGAGGAGCAAACGCGCTCCTCGTCTCCCAAAGTATAGCTCATGGGAATGAAGCGGATATCCTTTTCGGCGGCGTAATCAGCCGGAATGTCGGCGGAAATATCGGAATAAATAATATAATCGCTGAGTGCCATTTTTAACTTTCTCCTAAAAAATAGATTAGCGCAAAAAAGTTTTGAAATATTTTTAACGCCATGTACTTGACATTATTAAGATACAAATGTATCATAATTATATTACTTCCATTGCAAAAAATCAACATCTTAGAACGACTTTGTTGAAAACTGAAACAATATTACAAGGGTTGTTTCTATTTTACCCACCAAAAATATCATAAAAGGATGATATAATAATGCGCAGAAAAAACATCAACAACCAGATAATCCGTGAAAGCATAACCGAAGCCCTGCTTATACTTATGGAAAGCTTACCCTTTTCGGACATAACCATTTCGGCTCTTACCCGCAAGGCAGGGGTTTCAAGAGTATCGTTTTACCGCAACTACAAAAGCAAGGAGGAGGTATTGGTATCCATGTTAGAGGAACGCTCCCGCAGGTGGTGGGAGGAGTTCAAGCTTTCGCCGAATGATGATTACATTGAAAGCTTTTTTGAAGCGTGTCTTGACTTCCGGGGAGTTGCGGGGCTTCTTAAAAAGCAGAGCTTGGAGCATCTTCTGCTCACAAACATCCAGAACCTTGTAGGACCCAAGCCGCAGGACAGCCCAGAAACGGCGTTTAAAAAGGCTTGTCTTTCAGGGGGAGTATACGGTGTGCTGATGGAGTGGATACGGCGGGATATGCAGGATACACCCAAGGAAATAAGCAAAATTCTATCATCTCCAAACGGAATGCTTTTAGAATTCATTGCTTCTATAGATTTCTCTGAATAATATGCAGAAATTATTATGTAATTATTAGCAATTATATCTCTGACGAAAGTAAAAATGCAGCAGTCGGAAATATATGAGGTCTTGCAAACGCCCAATTAATGCGCATTCGGCGGCATGATTCATTTAACCGCCCTTCAGAATCCGCCGGCATAAGGTAACATAATCAGACATAGTGCTCAGAAATTTTGCACAAAACGTTATTGACATAGTTGATTATTAATGATAACTTTAATATAGACGCAAATAACAGATTACGATTGGAGGAACTTAATAATATGAAAAAATCTCTGGTTATTTTAGCGGCTGTCGTTTTTTGTATGTCTATGATGTTCACATTTGCGGGATGCGGCAAAGAAAAACGGCAGATAATAAAGCTCACACTTTCAACCGAGGATTCCGAAGCTATCCTCGCCGCCGCGGGAATCATGCTGCCGGACGCTGAAACTACTTCTGCAGCAGGCACAACTGTTGATTTTTATGCGTGGGGAGATCCCTTCCACAACTACTCAGATGATGAAATCATCAACACAGGCTACTGGACGTTCTCCCAAAAATACGGCTGTGATGTCAACTGGATAGAATGTGAATACGGTGAAAGATTCGACGGCTTGGCAAACCTTATATTGGCAGGAACATCTCCTGATTTCTATGGAGCTTATCCCGAAAACTTCCCTGAAAAGCCGATTAAGCGTATGTTCCAGCCGGTGGATACATATATCGACTATGACGACGCCCTTTGGTCGGGCATGAAGGATTTCGCCTACAACTACTTCTCACTGGGCGGCCGCACCTACGTTATGGCCACAGATAACTATGCGGGACCGGTATGCGCCTACAACCGCAGAGTAGTCGAAGAATGGGGCTTTGACGATCCAGCTGAGCTTTACGCAAACGACGAATGGACATGGGATATCTTCTATGAAATGTGCGTTGACTTCTCTGACCCTGACGAGAACCGCTATGCTCTCGACGGCTTTAGCTACTCCTCCGGTCTTATGCACTCAAGCGGCATAGGCGTCGTTGAATACGACCCTGCCCAGAATAAATATATATCCAACATCGACGAACCCGGCCTTGAACGCGCCGCGACGCTTTTATACAATCTTGCCAAAAACCAGTGTATGTTCCCAACATGGAAAAACGGTTATTCTATACGCAACGGCGTTGAAGGCGGCGGAATTAAGGAAGGCGACTGTCTGTTCTACATAAGACACGACTATTGCTTCACTGGTCCGGTTGCTGATATATCCAATGTCTGGGGCGATGTCAGAGAAGGCGAAGTAATGTTCTGCCCAACCCCGCGTGACCCACAGGGCGACGGCAAATATTATATCGAATCGATGCCGGGTGGCTATTTCTTGGTAAAGGGCGCTGAAAACCCCGAGGGCGTTGCACTTCTTGCAGCCTGTGAAAGATTCAAGGTCCTCGACCCGACTGTTATAAGCATCGACAAGCGCCAGAAGGAGGAAATCTACCTGTGGACACAGGAGATGCTCGATATGTGGGACACCTGCCACGCACTTGCAAATAACAGCGAGCATACCTTAATATACTATGAATACGGTCTTGGCAAACAGCTTGCAGACGTAGTTTCCACAATTGAGGGCAACGGTCACTCCAACGATGCCAAAACATGGGCACAGCTGAAGGAAAGCAACAGCGAAAAGCTTGCCTACTATGTCGATGAACTGAATAAGCAGATATCTGAATTTGACCCTGACGCCGCATAATTTTATATGATATGATATTCCCCCACAGAAAGCTATCGTTCAGCTCTCTGCGGGGGATATTATTGGGCAAATGTTCGATAATAAAGATTTAGAAGCCCTCCACTCAGCGGCGAAGCCGTCATCTTAAAATCCATCGCCGTAAGGCGTGCATCACACGAGCACAGCGAAGCGACATCACGCTCGCGCAAGCTACATTTCACCGCAGTGAAATGCTTGCATCACTTAAAAAAGACCCCGCAAAGGGGTCTTTTCAGCCCGTAGAAAAACCCCTGATTTCTCCGAAGTCAGGGGTTAAAATCAT
>CALDFS010000062.1 GCA_937942105.1 uncultured Ruminococcus sp.
CCTGCATCTATAGAGAAAGAAAGGTTCATCGTGAACGCAGAGGAAATCATCAATTTCATTGCAACGTCTGAGAAGAAGACCCCGGTCAAGCTGTATATCCGCGAAAAGCCTGGTCAGAAGATTGACTACGCCGCCAATGTAGCCAAGGGGCAGGTGAAGGTCTTCGGAAGTCGCAAGGGCAAAATCGTTTTCGGCGACTGGGCCGACCTGCAGCCTGTTTTGGAGGAAAATGCCGATTGCATCGACTATTACGAAGTCGAAAACGATTGCAGGAATTCCGCCGTGCCGCTGTTGGACAAAAAGGGCATCAATGCGCGCATTGAGCCCGGCGCCATCATTCGCGACCAGGTTGAAATCGGCGATAACGCCGTCCTTAAGCGGTCTTACCGCGCGGATAGAGCCGGGGGTACGACCGATGATGTTCTTAGCGTCCTGTCCGACATATCTTACCTGTTCGGTTTTGGTATCAACGGCAACAACCGAAGGCTCTCTTATAATTATTCCCTTACCCTTTAAATAAACAAGGGTGTTGGCTGTTCCCAGGTCTATGCCGATATCTTTTTTAAACATCTGCGTTCACATCCTTAATATAATAGCACATAATACTGTTTTGCAACAAGTATAGCACAATACGGCGTCGATTTCAAGCGTTTTTATGGCATTTTAGCGCGATTTTTCCCTGGTGAAGAACAAAACGCCCAAGCAGTTAGGTCCGCAATGGCTCGAAACTGTGCAGCCGGCGTAAGTCTCAATTACCTCCTCAAACGGATGAAGCTCCAGCACCAGCGCTTTTACCTTGTCAACAATCTCCTTCGGAACGTGGGAATGGGTTATGAATATCCTTTTTGTGTCGATATCCGTTCTTCCTTCCAGCCTTCCGCGAACGTAATCAAGTATCGATTTCTCCATACTGCCGCGGTACTTTCTGGCAACGCCCATCTTACCGTCTCTTACCTCTATTTCCGGGCGGAGCTTTAAAAGATTCGCGCCGAACGCAACAACGCTTGGGCACCGTCCCCCTTTTTGCAGATATTCAAGGGTCTGCAAAACAAAGCTTACATCAAGGCGGGTCTTGGCGTCGTTTAAGCACAGCTCTATTTCAGAGGCGGAAAGCCCCTTGTCGGCAAGCTCCTTCGCCAGCAGCACCAGATGCCCCGAGCCGGAGGAAAGGTTCCGCGAATCTATAACTCTGATATCCGCGCCCGGAAGCTCATCCTTTACCAATGAAGCCGCCTGAACGGCACTGGTATAGCAGCTTGAAAAATCGCTGGAGATGTTTATATGTATAACCGAGTATCCGTCCATACAAAATTGCTTAAAGGTTTCGTAATATTCGCTTACAGAAACCGCCGAGGTTTTGGGAAGCGTTCCGGTTTTTGAGACGTATTCAAATATCGCGGCAGGGTCAACATCGATTCCGTCCTTTCGCAGATCGACTCCTAAAACAACTCCCAACGGCATTACGGTAATGTCGTTATCCGAATATAGGCTGTCGGTAAGGTCGCAGGTAGAGTCGCAGGTTATTTTGATTGATGACATAGTGATTATTCCTTCTTTTATTTGATTTTGTTATTTATGACTTCGATTATGACGCAGGCTACATACAAGGCGCCGCGATTATCAGGTGGGGAAGGTAAGTTCAAAACCGAAAGTTTGCTATTGCGACAAGTGCTTTTATTGGTGCGGTATGGCACACTCAAAATACGCACAAACCATCATCTAAAAACAGCTATGAACTGACCGCAAAATACACCGAACAAAGGTCAGGCGTTTACGTCAATGCAGGCAAGCAACAGTAAAAATCGGCGCAGAAAGCCCGCCCGCATCACAGAGTAAACCTCAAAGACGGAGTAGACCACGTTTCACGCAGTGAAACGCTTGCGACGGCAAAACAAACGGAAAGAGGTCACAGGCTTCGAGCCGTCTGCTTTACCAGCCCCAATTGCCCCAGCCGCCCCATTGCGGCAGCTCGGCTTCCAGTATCCTTGTTTTGGGGTAAGGCGTATAGGCAACATATTCCCCGCTAATTTCATCCAGCTTCAAAGCCGAATTCTTTGCAGCGTCCCTCAGATAAAGCTCACGCAGGGTTTTACCGGCGGAATCCTTTAAAATCAGCGTTTCGCCCTCTTTGAGCGAGAAACCGCACTCTATGCTTCCAAGCGCATCGCTTCTTGAATAGTTTTTGCATATTATTTTAAGCGTTCCTCCCGCCTTTATCTCGGCAGTTGGAAGGATAAAGGCTTCGCCGCCGTCGCTGTCGGCAAGGGTCAGACCCTTTGTGGAAAGAGATCTGTCGCTGAGGTTTTTCAGCACGATATAATCCGAGCCGCCCTTATAGCAGACCTCGCCGATATCTATTCCCGCTGACTCGCAGGATACGTTAAGGCGAATCTTAACGTTATCGCCATACTTCTCGCATGAAAGCAATACATCCTGCTCATACACCTTTTCACCGTTGATCTCCCAGCTGTCGAATTTATATCCGGGAGCAACAGTTACGCTCAGCGGTATCTGCATGCCTTCAAAGTATTCTCCGTTGAAATCGAATTCCTCATCAGGGGCTATTTCGCAGGTGTTTATCTTTATCACGGCGTTATCGGTGGGTATAGCCCTGATTGTGAACACGCTTTCGGAATCGTAATAATCAGGAAATATCTGCGCAAGCTGGCGCTTTGCCGAATATGGGCGCTTGGTTATCCAGTCCTTGGCAGTACCAAGCTCGCGGTCTACGCTCCATATGTTCGCCGTGCCGTTGTTTCCAGCGGCCACAAGCTCGTGAAGCCTTAAGGTGTGCATTTCATCCAGCTTCGCCGTTACCCTTTCGGGGGAGTAGTACCAGTTCATAATGTCAAGCACTATGCCGGTAAATTTCTCGCGGATGTCGTCCCGCTTGGACATGGAAATCAGCAGGTCGCTCCGCCAGTACTTCTCGCCGTCATCGTGAACGTCCAGATCCCAGTTTTCGGGGAAGAGGCCGAAATACTCATCGTCAAACAGATAGCAGATGTTCTTCTCTAAGAAATCGTGACCGTAAAGCCCTAAGGCAAAGTCGGTGTCAAACAGCATATACCGCCATCTGCCGTCAAGCCTGTCCTGCCTTTGAGACAGTGAGCCGTCCCCCGAGACATATCTGTAAACCTTATAGTTGTTGTTGGGCCAGTCGCCGTTGCCTATATATGAGTTGATGGCGTGGTAGGTCAAAAAGTTGTCGATATCCAGCATGGATTCAAGCTCGGCGAAGGTTTCATCATCGGTCAGATCCTTGTAGGCGTAGGACTGCATTTCAACAAAATCGTCCCTCGCAGCGCTGATATCCTCATCGGGGTCGTCCTTTATCATATATTCGCAGCCCTTCAGAATGTCCCATGTGCCGTCCTCAACATTGTACTTGTGGTCGAGCCAATCCTCGGAAAAGACCTCCTGAAGCCATACAAAGCCGTAATACTCGCCGTTTAAAAAGACCGCCGCCGGGCGGGAATGCTTGGCGTCGATATCCGCAGGCATTGCAAGGTATGACATGGTGTCATCCCGCGCGAAAAGTGCGCCGTTGTCGTTGGCACAGGCGCGCAGGGCAAGCTTCTTGGCGGATTTCAGCTTATCGCCGTTGGAATCGGTTGCATCCGGGAAGAACTCGTAGCGGAAGCGGTTATTCACCTCGTCATACTCGCTCCTTGCAAAAAGGCGGATGTTTTTCTGGTCGTTGGCGCGCGACCATCCGCCGAAGATCCTCAGCCCGCACTTCTGGGAGATAACGCACTCGCCGTCGTGCTCGTAGACCTCAACAAACGCCGGGCGCTCGCCCGCCATGCCGCGCTGATTCCAGTTTGCAGGGTCGGTAGGCTGAATCTCCTTTGTGGGCTTGGTGGCAAGGTAATCGTCACGCATTTTGCCTAAGATGAATATTCCGTCATCATAGTTATATAGATAATCGGGGTCTATGGATATGGAGAAGACTAAGCAGTCAAAGCGGTTGTATATGTCCGCGCCCAAAAAATAGCTCTGGGTAACAACATCGGAAAAGCTGCCGTCGGCATATTC
>CALDFS010000063.1 GCA_937942105.1 uncultured Ruminococcus sp.
AAGGACATAATCGCACAGACCGACACTCTTTTCGGCTACAACGGAATCCTATTATATCTCGACGAGATACAGTATCTCAACAAAAAGCAGCAGCAATCGCTTCTGGAGTACATAGAAAACGGCAGAATTACCCTTATTTCCTCAACCACCGAGAATCCCTATTTTTATGTCTACAACGCGATAATAAGCCGCTCCACCGTTTTTGAGTTCCTGCCTGTCTCGGCAGACGAGATATGCCCGGCAGTCAAAAGGGCTTTTCAGATATGCGCAGATGAGCTGGGTAAAAAGCTCCGGCTTGAAAGCGGAGTAATAGAGCATATAGCAAGGGGCTGCGGGGGAGACGTACGAAAGTCCATCAACACAGTAGAGCTGTGCGTTCTTTCGGCGGACGGTGCCGACGGAATCCTGAATGTCAAGCTCGAAAACGTCAAATTGCTCACCCAAAGGAGCAATATGCGCTATGACCGTGATTCTGACGAGCATTACAACATACTCTCAGCTCTTCAGAAATCCATACGAGGGTCGGACGAAAACGCCGCTCTTCACTACGCCGCAAGACTTATCGAGGCAGGGGATATAATATCCCTCTCGCGAAGGCTGCTTGTAATAGCGGCGGAGGATATAGGGCTTGCATACCCCAATGCCATAACAATAGTAAAATCCTGCGTTGACAGCGCAATGCAGTTGGGGCTGCCCGAGGCAAGGCTACCGCTTGCTCAGGCGGTAATACTTCTTGCCACAGCCCCCAAGTCAAACAGCGTTATAACAGCAATAGATTCCGCTCTGGATGATGTGCGAAATGTAGATTATGGCAATATCCCTTCAAGCTTGCAGGACGGTCACTACGCCGGAGCGCAAAAGCTTGGCAAGGCTCAGGGATACAAATATCCACACGTCTACCCAAATTCATGGGTAGAACAGCAGTATCTGCCGGATAATCTTAAAGACAGGATATATTATACCTATGGTTCAAATAAATCCGAGCAGAATGCAAAGGAGTACTGGTCAAAAATCAAGAAAAAATAATTTCAATCCATTGGTGCGTTATGTCCCCGGCGAGCGATTGTCGGGGGCTTATACTTATTCTACGTTAAAAAGTGTCTACAGAATCGCCGCGAAACCCATTGCCTTGTGGTTTTGTGGCGATTCAGTAGTTACACTTTTACGTAGAATTAGTATTATACTCAGAACACGGTTTCTATTACCTTGTTGCAGCTTTCCGGCGAATACCGCCATCTGCCTATAACCCCTTCGGTGATGAAATAGGTGTTTTGCATCTTCATGGGGGAGTCGCAGCAGTCAACAATTATCAGCTTTATTTTCATTTTTTCAGGATTAATTGATTTTATGTATACGCTCGCCGTCTGACCCGCCCTGACGTTTCCGTTAGGCTCTGCAAGCCCGGCAAGGTTCGGGGTAAGCTCCACAAATACGCCGTAGCTTTCAACGCTTCTGACGATTCCGCGAACAGTTTCGCCGGAGGAGAACATAGCGGCGTTTTCCTCCCATGTGCCCAAAAGTTCTTTGTGGCTTATATAGAACTTGTCACCGTCGAAGCCCTTGTAAATTACCTTGATTCTGTCGCCTACAGAAAATCTGTCGAATGGGGATGCTATTCTTGAAATAGATATCTCATCTATAGGAATCATGGACGGGATTCCCGCTCCGATATCCACAAAGCACCCGAACTGTTCAATGTGCGTTACAGTCGCGTCAATGACCTCGCCACTTGTTAGCTTGGAAAGATAATCGCTTATGCAGCGCTCCTGAGCCGACCTTCTTGAAAGAATTGCAGTTTTTTCACCGTTTACATATTCAAACCCGGTAACAATAAAGCATACCGGCTTTCCAACGCGTGATATAACCGCAATGTCCTTGGTTTTGCCCTCTTTTATCCCTAAACAGACCTCTTCCCGCGGCATTATGGCTCTTATGCAGGGAAGGTTCAGAATAAGGTCGTGGCTTGAAGTACACATATCAGCCTTTGCCTCTAAAATTGCTCCGTTGTTCATGGCGTTGGTGAGACTGAGCATATCAGCTAAAGCGGTTACATTTTCGCATCTGTTTATAATATAGCCCTCCGGTG
>CALDFS010000064.1 GCA_937942105.1 uncultured Ruminococcus sp.
TCAGGGTCGCCGAGGGAGTATACGCATGATACGCTGGCAACAATGATGACATCGCGTCTTTCACTCAGCGCAGCTGTTGCGGAGTGGCGCAGGCGGTCTATCTCCTCATTGACAGAGGAATCCTTTTCAATATAGACGTCTGTGGATGGGATATATGCCTCGGGCTGATAGTAGTCGTAATATGAGACGAAGAACTCAACCGCGCTGTTCGGGAAGAACTCACGGAACTCCGAGCATATCTGGGCGGCAAGGGTCTTGTTCGGCTCCAAAACCAAGGTCGGGCGGTTCACCCTTTCGATAACATTCGCCATCGTGAAGGTTTTTCCTGAGCCGGTAACGCCCAAAAGCGTCTGCTTCTTCATCCCCTTATTTATGCCTTCTACAAGCTTTTCGATTGCCTGGGGCTGGTCGCCTGTCGGCTTGAATTCACTTTTTAATTCAAATTTATTAGCGTATTCCATTTATAAATCCTTTCGGGTTCTTAGAACAAACGTTCTATAAGATAATATCACTAAAACGCCGTTTTGTCAATAGTCAAATCGGGAATATCGGCATATTTTCGCAAAAAAATATGCAGGACAAGCATAGGCTTACGTCCTGCATATTTGATTGCATATTTTTCTTACCTTATAAAGATTTATCCGATGGTTTTAAGAGCCTGAGCAAGCTGGTCGGGGCAGGATGTGGACTTTGCGCCGCACTTTATCCCCTCTAACTTGGAAATAGCGTCCTCAACCTTCATGCCCTTTACAAGGGAGGAAATGCCCTTAAGGTTGCCGTTGCAGCCGCCGACGAAGGAAACCTCCTCGATAACGCCGTCCTCAACGGTGATGTTTATAAGCCTTGAACAGGTGCCCTTTGTAGTGTAAGTAATCTGCATGGTAAAATCTCCTTTATATTAAATAATTTTTAACAAATTCAGGTTATCCCAAGCTTTCTGGATTGGATTTGCCCCTTCTCTTTTTTAGGATATATGCAATCAGCCAGATTCCCCAGCCGATTCCGGATATTATAAGTGCAATGCCGGAGTATAATGTCAATATGACGTAGCCCACGCTATCCCAGCCGGAAGAGAGGAAAATCATGACAAAGAAAAATGCCGTTAAAGCAAAAAGACCAACGCAAGGTATCAAGCGCACGACTAAGCTTTTGACCTTAAAGCAGAGTAGCAACTGAACAATCAAAACCGAAACAAACGTCAAAATCAGAACTACCTCATACAAGTTTTCGGCAGATAACATATTCATACCTCTCAACTATATTTTTCGTTATCAATCCTGCTTTCCGCCAGATGGAAAATACTTTTTAAACCAGATATCCTTTATCTCAAACTCTTTTCCGCGAAGATAATTAAGACCGCCGAAGTCCTTATCTGGAAGGAACTTAAGCTTATATGCGCAGAGAGCCTGAGTTTTTACGTTGTACTGCCTGTTGAGATCGTTGATGCCGTACTTGCCGTCGCCCAAAAGAGGGCAACCGATATGCGCCATGTGCGCGCGGATCTGATGGGTTCTGCCTGTAATGAGGTTGATTTCGCAAAGGCTCAGCCCTGCCTTCGAGGCAAGCACCCTGTAGCCGGTGAGAATCTTTTTCGAGCCCTTGACTTCCTTATTATATATCCTGACAGTATTGTCGGAGGAATTTTTTATAAGATAGCCTTCCAGAGTTGCAGTTTCGGGTCTTGGCTCGCCCATTACCACGCAGAGATATTTTTTCTCAAGCCATCTTTCCTTTACCGCCTGATTAAGTATCCTAAGGCTTTCTGCCGTCTTTGCGCAGATAACTATGCCTTGTGTGTTTCTGTCCAGCCGGTTGCAGAGCGACGGAGTAAAGCTTGCCTCATTTTCGGGGAGATATTCCCCTTTCTGATAAAGATATTTCTTTATGCGGTTTATAAGCGTGTCCATAGTGTTGGAGTTATCCTCGTGCACAACAAGCCCACAGGGCTTATTTACCAGCAGGATATTATCATCCTCATAAACAATCTCTATATTTGCGCTGACTGAAAGAAAATCGTTTTCGGTGGCGGCGGAGAAGAATTCATCCCCGATGTACATAGCTAAAACATCGCCTTCGCAAAGCTTGTCTGCTATGTCGCACCGTTTGCCGTTGAG
>CALDFS010000065.1 GCA_937942105.1 uncultured Ruminococcus sp.
ACCGAAACCGTTTGGAGACAGGGCGACAAATATAAGGTTCCCCGCATGATCTACGTCAACAAGATGGACATCATGGGCGCGGACTTCTATCATGTTTTAACCATGATCCACCAGCGTTTGAAGGCAAATGCCGTTCCGATTCAGCTTCCTATCGGAAGCGAAACCTTCTTCAAGGGAATCATAGATTTACTTGAAATGAAGGCATATGTTTATTACGACGATCTCGGAAAGGATATCAGAGTTGAGGATATCCCCGAGGATATGATAGACAAGGCAAACGAATACCACACCGCAATGGTTGAATCGGTTGCCGAGTCTGACGAAGCTCTTATGGAAAAGTACCTTGAAGAGGGCGAGCTTTCCATAGAGGAGCTTAAAAAGGGCATAAGAGCCGCCACAATAGCGGGACATATGGTTCCAGTAACCTGCGGTACCTCTTATAAGAACAAGGGCGTTCAGAAGCTTCTGGATGCAATCGTTGACTATATGCCCGCACCTACCGATATTGAGGACATCAAGGGCACTAATCCTGACACCGGCGAGGAGGAGCACCGCCCGTCTGACGATAACGCTCCGTTTGCGGCTCTTGCTTTCAAGATTGCAACCGACCCGTTCGTTGGCAAGCTCTGCTTCTTCAGAGTATATTCCGGTACAATAAACGCCGGCGATACCGTTCTCAACTGCACTAAGGACGCTAACGAAAGAATGGGACGTATCCTTCAGATGCATTCCAATCACCGTAAGGATATTGATACCTGCTATGCAGGCGATATCTACGCGGTAGTAGGCGTTAAGAACACCACCACCGGCGACACTTTGTGTGACCCCAAGCATCCTATAATTCTTGAGTCCATGGAGTTCCCGGATCCTGTTATCCAGCTGGCTATCGAGCCCAAAACCAAGGCAGGTCAGGAAAAGATGGGCATAGCCCTTTCAAAGCTTGCCGAGGAAGACCCCACCTTCAAGACATGGACGGATGAAGAAACCGGTCAGACCATTATTGCCGGTATGGGCGAGCTTCACCTTGAAATTATCGTTGACAGACTTCTGCGTGAGTTCAAGGTTGAAGCAAACGTAGGTGCTCCTCAGGTTGCTTATAAAGAGACTGTTCGCAGACTTGCTGACGTTGAGCATAAGTATGCCCGTCAGTCCGGCGGTAAGGGTCAGTATGGTCACGTTAAGATCAAGCTTGAACCCAACGAATCCGGCAAGGGCTACGAGTTCATCAATCAGGTTGTTGGCGGCGCTATTCCTAAGGAATACATTCCGGCAGTCGACAAGGGTATTCAGGGAGCTATGAAGGCAGGCGTTCTGGCAGGATATCCTGTTGTAGACGTCAAGGTAACCCTTTACGATGGCTCCTACCACGAGGTTGACTCTTCAGAAATGGCATTCAGCATTGCAGGTTCTATGGCCTTCAAGGAAGCTATGCGCAAGGCTGATCCCGTTATATTGGAGCCTATAATGAAGGTAGCCTGCATCGTCCCCGAGGAGTTCATGGGTACAGCCATAGGCGACCTTAACTCCAGAAGAGGACAGATTCTCGGTCAGGAAATCAACAATGGCGTTGCTCAGGTTGACGCGCTCGTTCCGCTTTCCGAAATGTTCGGCTATTCTAACGACCTTCGTTCCAAGACTCAGGGCAGAGGTCAGTATACAATGGAGCCGCACAGCTACACCGAGGTTCCGAAGTCTGTTGCAGAAAGCATCATGAGTGCAAGAAAGCGCAGCGACGACTGATTATATGCTTGATTTTCCGGATTAATCCTGCAAAATCGCATAAAATTATAATAAAATGTGAGCTTAGGACTTGCATTTTGAATAAGTATCTGATAAAATAATATTAAATCTAAATTTAAGGGAGGACAATTCCAATGGCAAAGCAGAAATTTGAAAGAACCAAGCCCCACGTTAATATTGGTACCATCGGTCACGTTGACCATGGCAAGACCACTCTTACCGCAGCAATCACCAAGGTTCTGGCTCTTAAGGGTCAGGCTAAGTTCGAGGCTTACGATATGATCGATAAGGCTCCTGAGGAGAGAGAGCGTGGTATCACAATCAATACCGCTCACGTTGAGTATGAGACTGACAAGCGTCACTATGCTCACGTTGACTGCCCCGGCCATGCTGACTATGTTAAGAACATGATCACCGGTGCTGCTCAGATGGACGGCGCTATCCTCGTAGTTGCTGCATCTGATGGACCTATGGCTCAGACCAGAGAGCATATACTTCTTGCCCGTCAGGTTGGCGTTCCTGCAATCGTTGTTTTCATGAACAAGGTTGACCAGGTTGACGATGAAGAGCTTTTAGAGCTCGTTGAAATGGATATCAGAGATATCCTTTCCAAGTACGAGTTCCCCGGCGACGATATCCCGATCATCAAGGGCTCCGCTCTTGCTGCTCTTGAGAGCACATCCACCGATCCTTCTGATCCCGCTTACGCTCCTATCTTAGAGCTTATGGATGCTGTTGACTCTTATATCCCCACTCCTGACCGTAAGGCTGACCTTCCCTTCCTTATGCCTGTTGAGGATACCATGACCATTACCGGACGTGGTACAGTTGCAACCGGCAGAGTAGAAAGAGGACAGCTCAAGCTCGGCGACGAAGTTGAGATTATCGGTCTTACCGAAGAGAGAGCAAAGACAGTTGTTACCGGTATCGAAATGTTCAGAAAGACCCTTGATTACGCTGAAGCAGGCGATAACATCGGCGCACTTCTCCGTGGTGTTCAGAGAAAGGACATCGAAAGAGGTCAGGTTCTTTGCAAGCCCGGAACAATTCATCCTCTTACCAAGTTCGTTGGTCAGGTTTACGTTCTTAAGAAGGAAGAGGGCGGCCGTCATACTCCCTTCTTCACCAACTACAGACCTCAGTTCTACTTCAGAACTACCGACGTTACCGGCGTTATCACCCTTCCCGAAGGAAAGGAAATGTGCATGCCCGGCGATAACGTTGAGATCAGCGTAGAGCTTATCACTCCTATCGCTATCGAAGAGGGACTTCGTTTCGCTATCCGTGAGGGCGGCAGAACCGTTGGTTCCGGCGTTGTTACTAAGGTTCTTTAATTCTTAGAATAATTTCGCTAAGCAAAAATAATTTCAGCGGCATAGTCATAATGGCTGTGCCGCTGTTTTTTGGGTATAAATGAACCTTTCGATGCAAAAATCCGTCTATAAGAGTGAAACCGGTTTCAATCACATATTATGAGGAGGCGAAGATATGGCAGGGTGCGATTCAGAAGGTATGCCAATGATGGCAGGGTGCGATACAGAAGGTATGCCTGTGATGGCAGACGACTTTGCAAAGCTGCTCGAAGCCGAACGGATATCGATAGAGAGGTATGTGCGCTTTCGCATAATCTCCCGCGAGGACGCTGAGGACGTTTTGCAGGAGGTTTATTTAGCCGCCTACCAAAGCTTTTCTCGGCTTAAGAATCGGGAAGCCTTCAAGCCGTGGCTGATAAGCATTGCCCGCAACAAGTGCAACGACTATTTCCGCGCAAAGGCAGCCCGATACGAAATTCCGATAGATACGCTTGAAGAAAAAGAGCTTTCATACGGCAGACAGGGGGTTGCAGAGCTTCCGGCTGTCAGTGAAACTCTTGACCTGCTGGGGGACAAGGATAAGCAGATACTCTATCTGTATTTCTGGAATCAGAAGCCGCAGGCGGAAATCGCAAAAATCCTGAATCTGCCGCTGGGCACAGTCAAATCAAGGCTCCACACGGCAAAGCGCAACTTCAAAAGCAAATATCCATATCTTAGTGATGTATCGAAAGGAGAAAATATTATGAAAAGATTACCAGAATTCATCCCGGAATATAAGATTGAGCGCAGCCCCGAGCCGCCGTTTTCGGTCAAGTGGGAGGAGCTTATGGGCTGGTTCTTGGTGCCCAGGCTCGGCGAGCGGATATCATGGGGAATGTACGATATCCCATCCCGCAAGTGCGACCATATTTACGATATGCAGGTCACCGGTAAGGCGAAGGTTCACGGAATAGAGGGCGTGGAGCTTATCGCCCGCGAAGCTTCATATTCCGATAAGAAGGATGTTATAAACCGCACCTTTGTGGCACAGCTCACCGACACCCATTGCAGATACCTTGCCACGCTGCGAACCGACGGCGACGTCCGCAATTACATCACCTTCCTCGACGGCGAAGAGTTCATGGATAACTGGGGCTTCGGCGAGGACAACTGCGGCAACCAGACAAATCTTTCCCCCAAGGGCGATATCGCAAGAGAAGGCGACATTGTAACAAGCGCAAGTAAGGATTTCCTTATAGATATTGTGGGCAGATACACCGTAACCATAGGCGGCAAAAGCTATGATACCGTTTGCGTTATAGACATTGAAACCTACAACGCCGGTGTTTTCTCGGAGCAGTATCTCGACAAAAACGGCAGAACCATCCTTTGGCGCCGCTTCAACCGCGACGATTGGGCTATCGACCGCTATAAGAAGAAGTGGAGCGAGCTTCTGCCCGACAACGAAAGGCGCACAGTCAACGGCAATACCTATGTTCACTGGTACGACTGCATAACCGATTATATTCTGTAATAACAAAAAGCGAGGCAGGGGAGTAATACCCCACCTCGCTTTTGCTATTATCAGCTATTCTGCTTCATCTGCTCCTTTTCAAACTGGAGCATATACAGATTATAATACCTGCCCTTTAGCGCAAGCAGCTCTTCATGCGAGCCTTGCTCCTTGATTTCGCCGTGGGAAAGGTAAATTATCCTGTTTGCCTTGCGGATGGTTGAAAGCCTGTGCGCAACAATCAGCAGCGTGCCTATATTCATCATCTTTTCAAGCGAATCCTGAATCAGAATTTCGGTTTCTGTGTCGATATTGGCGGTTGCCTCGTCCAGAATCATGACCTCCGGCTTGTGGATGATGGTTCGGGCAAAGCTTAAAAGCTGCCGCTGACCGGCGGAGAAGTTGTTTCCGCGCTCGCGGACCTCCTCGTCAAGCCCGTTTTCAAGCTTATTAATTATCTTGTCCGCATTGACGTAGCGGCACGCCTGCATTATTTCATCATCGGTAAAGCTTTCCTCGCGCAGGACGATATTTGAGCGTATGGTTCCCGAGAACAGGAAAACATCCTGAAGCATCTGCCCGAAGTGGCGGCGCAGGCTGGATATCTTTATCTTCTTGATGTCTATGCCGTCGATAAGTATCTGCCCGCGCTGAATGTCATAGTTGCGGCAAATAAGGGATAGAATGGTGGTCTTGCCCGAGCCTGTCGAGCCGACGAATGCAACCGTCTCCCCGGCGTTGACCTTAAACGAAACATCCTTTAAGACCCACTCTCCATCAACATAGCTGAACCAAACGTTACGGAACTCGATTTCGCCCCTGCACACAGGAAGCTCGATAGCGTCAGGTGCGTCAACGATTTCCGGCTTCATATCCATAACGGTGAATATCTTCTCAGCAGAAGCAAACGCCGACTGAAGCCAGTTGAACTGCTCCGCCAGATTCTGAATAGGGTTGAAGAATTTCGAGATATACATGTAGAAGGTTACAACAGTCTCCGATGTGATAGCCTGCCCTAAAAAGCTTGTATCGCGGATGTATCCCCGCCCGCCAAGGTACAGTAAACACAGAACCGAGGATATGTAAAGCATATAAACTACCGGGCGGAACACGCCGAAAACAAATATCTGCTCGCACTTGGCCTTGCCCAAACGGTTGTTGCGCTCGCTGAACTCAGCCATTTTGCGCTCCTCGCGGTTGAATATCTGAATTATCTTCATGCCGCTTAAGTTTTCCGAGGTGAAGGTGTTTATATCGGTTGTGGCGTCCTTTACTGCACGGTAAGCGCGCCGGGAAAACTTGCGGAATATGATAGTGAACAGCACAATGAACGGCACAAAGCACAAAACCATAAGCGTAAGCTCGTAGTTAAGTAAAAGCATAGCCGTAAGAACGCCGATTATAACAAAGCAGTTTTTAACAAGGTTTACTATGATGTTGGTGAACATCATCGAGATGGCGTTGGTGTCGTTGGTGACCCTTGTTACCAGCTTGCCAACAGGTATGTTGTTGAGTTGGGCGTGGGATAAGCTTTCGATGTGCTTCATCAAATCCTCGCGGATGTTGGAAAGAATCTTCTGCCCGGTCTTCTGCAAAACTATCGCCTGAACATAGGTGCAAATAAGCGATACAACAAGGATGGCGGCATAGATTCCGACATAGATAAACAGCCCCTTAAGCTCGAAATCGCCCTTGATCATCTTTTCAATCTGACCCACCAGAAGGGGAGCGCTGATATCATATGCAATGGAGAATAGCATAACCATCAGCACAAGCGCGAAGCTTTTGGCATAAGGCTTGGCGTATTTCAACAATCTTTTCGTGATTTCGCCGTCAGCCATATAGCGGTCAAAGCCGATTGCCGCCTTTTTGTCCTTAATCGAGGCATAGGCGACTATAAATATGAGCGACAGCACGCCCACAACCGCGCCTACCGCAATAAGCGGGAAAAACTCATGCATTTATATGCTCCTCCTTTCCCGATTCCAGCCTTTGCAAATCGACCGTCAGGCGGTATTCGTCACAGCGCTCGTAAAGCTCGGCATGAGTGCCGACGTCTAAGATTTTTCCGTCGTCCACAAATATTATCTTGTCCATATTTTCAATGGTGGTAACTCTGTGAGCTATAAGAATAGTGGTCTTTCCGCCGCGAAGGGCTTTAAGGTTTGCAAGTATTTCCTTTTCGGTTTTAACGTCTACAGCGGAAACCGAATCGTCAAGAATAAGAACGGATGCGTCCTTCATCAGCGCGCGCGCGATGGAAATGCGCTGCTTCTGCCCGCCCGAAACGGTAACTCCGCGCTCGCCCAGAACCGTTTCATAGCCGAGGGAGAATTCTTTGATATTGTCATCCACCGCAGCCATCTCGGCGGCGTATTCCGGGGTGAGCGAGGTCGAATCATCCGAGGCAAAGCGGATGTTAGCGTCAATCGTGTCGCTGAACAGGAAATTGTCCTGCGGGACGTATGCGCAGAACCGCCGAACCGTCTTGATTGGCAGGGTGTTTATATCGTGCCCGTCAATAAAAACAGTGCCGTCGGGGACGTTGTAGGAGCGCAGAATCAAGTCTACAATGGTAGTTTTGCCTGAACCTGTGCGCCCGATTATGCCCACGTTTTCGCCCGCGCTTATCTTAAAGGATGCATCCCGCAGAACGTCATACTCGCCGTCGGGGTAGCGGAAAGTCAGGTTCCTGAATTCGATGTCGCCGCGGACGGTGTCTACATCCACAACATCGGGGGAGTCCTTAACGTCGATTTCGGCGTCCAGAAGCTCGGAAATTCGCTTTAATGACGCCTTGCCCTGCGAATTCATATTTATAAGCTCAGAGACTGCCATAACAGGCCACACCACCGAGTTGAAATATCCTATAAATTCCACCAGCTGACCGGCGTTGAATATGCCCTTGTAGGCTAAATATCCGCCATAGCCTAAGATTATGCAGATAACCGATTCAACCAGCAGGGTGACCGAGATGTTAAGCGTAACCGAAAGGCGGGTGTATTCAACGTTGGCATTTTCGTTGAGCTTGTTTAGCTTGCGGAAAGCCATAAGCTCCTTACCTTCCTTAACGAACGCTTTTATAACGGCGATACCGGCAAAGCTTTCCTGCGAGAAGTCGGAAAGCATCGAGAATGCTTCCTGCCTTGTTTCCCACTTCTTGGTCATGTACTTTCCGATGATGAACCCGCAGGACATCAGAAGAGCCATCGGTATAACGGAAAGGAGAGCTAAAACCACGTTCATTCTGAGCATCTTTGAGTATGCCAGAAGTCCCAAAAACAGCGCGTCGCAGAACATAAGTATGCCGTTTGAAAAGCAGTTCTGAACCGTTTCAAGATCGTTTGTGAACAGCGACATCAGGTTGCCAACCTTGTTCACCTGGTAATACTGCTGCGAAAGCTCCTTGCAGTGGTCAAACATCCTGGCGCGCAGGTCGGTTTCGACCTTTATGCCGGAACCGAAGAAGCATATTCTCCACATAAATCTGCCCAGAACTATTCCTATAATTATCCCGATAAGCGGCAGGCATACCTTGTCTAAAAGATAGTCCATATCAAAGACCTCGCTTGCGCCGCCTTCGCTTATTATAAAGCCCTGATTCATGCCGTTGATAACGGTTCTGTAAAGCTCGGGAACTATAAGCTGCAAATAGTCAACAAGTATCAAAGCCGCCAGTCCCAGCAAAAGCGAGGGCGCGTATTTGGCATAGTACCTGTTAATGTGTTTACCGAAAATCATTGCCTTATCCTTTCCTTATAAATATAATAGTATAATTCTATGTTTTCGCACGTACTTGATATCATAGCACAGTATTATAAATAAATCAAGCACAAAATCAAAATATCTCCCGCCGCTTATGCAACGGAAGATATTATTACATTTTCAGGTGTTTTTTGCGCCCTACCCGCACTTTTCCTTTTTGCAGCTGCCTGCCATTGGGCAGCCTGAGCAGCCCGGGCATCCGCAGGATTTCCCTGTCTTTTTGTCCTTAACCATCACTGCGATAATCGCCGCGACTATTCCGATAAGTATAAGCAAAATTATCGTCGTGGGCAGATACTCTATAATCACAGACATCATGCCTTAGCTCCGTTAGCCTTTGCTGAGGGCTTTCTTACAATAAGGAACACAAACGCCGCCAGAACGGCAAACGCCGCGATAATTCCGATAAGGTTGCCTCTGCCCACAAGCATCATTCCGAACTGATATATCATCAGCGATACCGCGTAGGCAAGCCCGCACTGATAGCCGATGGCGGCAAACGTCCACTTCGGGCTGTTCATCTCCCGCCGGATTGCGCCGATTGCGGCAACGCAGGGCGCGCACAGCAGGTTGAACATCAAAAAGCTGTAGGCGGAAAGCTTAGTCATGCTTTCAAAGTCCAGTACTCCGAATACGCCGACGATTTCTTCCTTTGCAAGTATTCCCATAAGCGTTGCAACCGAGGCCTTGGCGTTTCCGAAGCCAAGCGGCGTGAATATAACCGAAACGCCCTTGCCGATAACGCCTAAAATGCTTGCTTCCAGAGCCATGTTGATATCAAGCGTCAGGCTTCCGCCGATAAAGCCAACGTGTGAAAACGTCCATATTGCAATCGAAGCCAGCAGAATGATTGTTCCCGCCTTTTTGATGTAAGAGCTGCCGCGCTCCCACATCGAGTGCATAAGGTTCTTAAAGGTGGGCATGTGATATGGCGGAAGCTCCATAACGAACGGTGCAGGCTCGCTGATAAACGGCTTTGTCTTTTTCAGGATGATTCCCGAAAGCACCACCGCAATAACTCCGGCAAAGTATGCCGAAGGCGCTATCCACCAAGCCCCGCCGAACAACGCTGTGGATATCATTGCGATAACAGGCAGCTTAGCGCCGCAGGGGATGAACGAGGTCGTCATAATAGTCATCCGCCGGTCGCTTTCGTTCTCAATCGTGCGGGAGGACATTATGCCCGGCACCGAGCAGCCGGTTCCTATCAGCAGCGGGATAAAGGATTTTCCCGAAAGCCCGAACTTGCGGAAAAGCTTATCCATAACAAATGCGATTCGCGACATATATCCGCAGGCTTCAAGGAAGGCAAGGAACAGGAAAAGCACCAGCATCTGCGGCACAAAGCCCA
>CALDFS010000066.1 GCA_937942105.1 uncultured Ruminococcus sp.
GCCATATGTAGCTGCTGCGGCGGTTTTAGGAACGGCTTTGGCTGATTTTGCCGCGATGCTCTACCTCATCATCTACAGCCGTCTTCACAAGGAGGAAAGGGCGGCAAGGCGGGGCAGCGGGTTTGACAGCGGCATCCTGAAGAAACTTTTGCGGATGATAGCGCCCATCGCACTTGCCTCGCTGGTTTCAAGCCTTATAAACACCATCGACCTTTCCACTATCATCCTGATGATAAAGCTGTCCTTGCGCCGCCACCCCGAGCTTTACGCCGAGCGCTATGCCGCCGTGATATCGAGCGGAGTCACCCTTAAAGAGCTTCCGAACTTCCTATATGGCTCCTTCACCGGGCTTTCGATGGCGGTGTTTACCTTTGCACCCTCGCTCTGCGCGGTCTTCTCTAAAAGCGCCTTCCCGAAAATTTCGGAGTGCTATGCCAGGCGCGACGTCTGCGAGGTAAACCGCGAGATTCGCCGCGCGGTCTGCCTTTCTATATACATCTCCCTGCCCGCGGGGCTTGGAATAGCGGCGTTTTCGCGGCAGATACTTTCGCTTCTGTTCTCTTCGAGATTCGCCGAGATAGACGTTTCCTGCCAGCCGCTTGCAATACTTGCCCTTAGCACGGCGTTTTTAGCTGTGTCGGTAAGCTGCTACACCATGCTTCAGGCGATTGGCAGAGCCGACCTTCCGGTTAAGATAACCCTTGCCGGGGCGGTGGTAAAGCTTGTGCTCAACACCATCCTGATACCGCTGAATCAGTCGGGGCTTTCGGGGGCGGCTATGTCAACCGTTATCAGCTATTTTATAATGTGCGTGTGGGCGGTAGCGGCGCTTTACAGGATAACCGGCACAAAGCCAAGGCTTGCTTTTTCGGTTATCATCCCCGCTGTGTGCTCGGTTTTGAGCGTTTCAGGGGCAAAATATGCCTATGATTTCCTTGCGCAAAGGCTTTCATTGATGATTTCGCTATGCATTTCTGTTATATTTGCTGTGATTATCTACATAATGACGCTTGTTCTGTTGGACATATCCACCAAAAATGAACTTTCTACGCAAATTTTCGACTGATATGCTTGCATTTTTGATGAAAAAAGTATAAAATAAAAGCGTATTATCGGCTTGCAAATAGAGGCTTGCAGTCGATGCAAAAACGCAATTTTATTATATTACGGAGGAAATCAAAATGACAAAAGTTGAATTAGTAGCAAAGATAGCTGACAAGTGCGGCAGCACCAAGAAGGATGCTGAAAAGGCCCTTACCGCAGTTATCGAATCAGTTACCGAAGCTTTACAGGCTGGCGACAAGGTAAGCCTTATCGGATTCGGAACCTTCGAGGTCAAGGAGCGCGCTTCCAAGGAAGGCGTTAACCCCAGAACCGGCAAGAAGATTTGGATTGCAGCAAGAAAGGTTCCCACCTTCAAGGCTGGCAAGGCTTTAAAGGACAGCGTTGACAAGTAATATCCCGCTTCCCGACCGGATCCGACACCCGGTCGGGTTTTTATTTTTGGCGATATGCCGCCTTACCGTTGTAAAATCATAGAAAGGAATAGTCTTATTTATGAGATTGGATAAGTATTTAAAGGTGACCCGCCTTATAAAGCGCCGCACCGTTGCCAACGAAGCCTGCGACGCCGGAAGAATCTTTGTTAACGGCAAGCCCGCCCGGGCTTCATACGACGTTAGAGTTGGGGACATCTTAGAGATAAAGCTGGGGCAGACCCCGCTTAAGGCGAAGGTGCTTTCGGTTTCGGAATACGCAACCAAAGAGAATGCATCGCAGCACTATGAAATTATTGGATAATTATTGCAAATAGTCCCGAATATCAGCCGTTTTTGGGTCTGACGGGGCTATTCGCTGTTTATGGGGAAGACATTTTCATGCGATTTTGCTATAATATCGGCATGAAAACATCAGGAGGTCTTCGTATGGACACTATAAAAATAGGAAAATTCTTAGCTTCGCTCCGGCAGGAGGCAGGGCTTACCCAGGAACAGCTCGCTGAGGAAATGGGAACTACCAACAAAACCGTATCGCGGTGGGAGTGCGGCAACTATCTGCCGCCGGTCGAGATGCTGGAGCTTCTAAGCCGCAAATACGGCATAACCATCAACGAAATTATAGCCGGTCAGCGGCTGGACGACAGCGGCTATCGCGAAAAGGCAGAGGAAAACATAAAGTCCGCGATATCGGACATCGCCGAAAGCCCGTTTTCCTACCGGGAACGGCTGAGCTACTTTACCAAGAAATGGGATAAGGAACACAGAGCCGAGAAGATTGCAGTTTTCATCGTTCTTATGGCTGTGCTGATTCTCGGCGTGATATTCAAGCCGCCGGTTGTGGGTATTGCGGCTGTGCTCGGTGCAATTTATTCGGTTGCCATGACCTCGCGCAGGCTTGGATATGCCGAGAAGAAGGCGTTTCGGGTAGAGGAGAGACTGGGAGGTGCGGCTGACGCCGCACGTGATAAGTGATTCGCTTCGCTGGTGATATCGCTCACTGACGTTCGCTGTGATGCACGCCTTGCGGCGCGATAAGGTGTCGGCAGTGCCGACGAATTTAAGAAAGCGGCGGCAAAGCCGCCATCAAGATTCATCGACAAAGCCGATACATCATCGCGCCGTCAGGCGTACATCACTACGAGCAAAGCGAGTGCATCACCAGCGAAGCGACATCACTTGCGGCGCCAGCGCGTTTCATTGAGGTGAAACGCTTGCATCACTTTTGCGGCATCCCGCAAAAAAGCCGTCCACTACAAAAGCAGACGGCTTTAATTATATTCTCGAAGATATCTAATTCATCACGCCGCAAAGCTATATCCCTGCGCTATCATTTCGTCAATGAAATCGCCTAAAATCTCCGCATTTGTCTCGGAAACCGAGTGCAGAAGATATATCGCGCCGGGATGCGCTCTGTCAATCAGCTTTTGAAGCGACGCCGTGGGTTCCGGCTGTTTATCGGGGTCCCAATCGGCGTAGGCAAAGCTCCACAGAACCGTTTCATAGCCTAAATCGCCGGTCACAGCAAGGCTTAATTCCGAATACTCGCCCTTTGGGGGACGGAATTTGTTCATACATATGCCAAAATTTTCAAGCATATAGTCATGAAGCTCCATTATCTCCTCGGTAGCTTCCTCAACCGAAAGCTCCGGCATGGAATAGTGGTGCCATGAATGACTTCCGACGGTGTGACCCTCGTCAATCATCCTTTGAACCAGCTCGGGCTGGCGCTCGGCGTAATCCTGAACTACAAAGAAGGTGGCTTTAACGCCTTTTTCCTTTAAGGTATCAAGAATTTTGCCGGTAAAGCCGTTTTCGTAGCCTTGGTCGAAGGTGAGCATTATCACCTTTTCCTCGGTATCGTTTATGGCCTTAGCTCTGAATTTTGAATATCCCTCGTTGAACCTTAAGGCACCGCGCGGGCGGTTCAGTTCGTCATAATGAGTTCCCTGACCGTAGCCGTTTGATTCTGTTGAGAGCGTGCTGTAATCCCATTCCGAAGCATAATCCAGCGGTTCTATGACCACATTGCTTGCCAACGGAGCCGAAGTCTCGCTCTCTTCGGGAGTTGTCGCTTCTGCGACCGTTGTGACAGGCTCGGTTGGCTGTGTGATTGGTTCGGTTGTGATGACTGCTTCGCTCTGCGGTGCACTATTTGACGTTTGGGCGGGCTTGCCGTCGTTATAAACGCCGTTTTCGATATTCGAGCATCCCATCAGACAAACGGCCGCCAGAGCCGCTATTGCGATGGTTACTTTCTTATTCATCATGATAGTATTCCTCTCTGCTGCCGCATAAAAGCGGATAGATAAAAACGTGAATCGGAATACCGTTTATTTTTTCACGCCTGCACAAGCAGCACACCACACACTTTTGCATATAGCCGCATTGCTGTGCAAGAATAATATGTGCAGGAGAGATGAAAATATAAACGGTAGTTATTGTCTTTAGTGATAAAAAGCCGAATAGACCCGACTTTTTTCGACACTTACAGTATAACCGATTTTTATAATTTTTTCAATTACAAAGAGGTTACAATAAGATTAAAATTGTAAATATAGCGAAGTATCAAAAGCAAAAAGCTAAAAAGTTCGCCAGCCTTTCAAGGCTTGGAGCGGCGCCCCATAAACTCGCCGTCAGACGAATATAACTTGCGGAGCAAATATAACTTGCAAAGCAAATATCACTCGCAGAAGGCGAATATAACTTATAGTGATATTGCCCCATATGGGCAGTTATATTGTCCTTGCGGACAGTTATATTGCCCTTACGGGCAGTGATATTGTCCTTGCGGGCAGTTATATTGCCTTACGGCAATATTTACCCAAGGGCAGCCATATTCCAAAATCAAAAACCTCCGCACGCCCAAAAGAGCATACGGAGGTCATTTTTACAACATCTAACGCCAAGCACAGCGATATCACTGCTGATCAAGATATGTCTTAACCATTTCCTGAAGCAGTTCATCCCTATCCACGTGCCGAATCAGGCTTCTGGCGTTGTTATAGGTTGTGATATATGTCGGATCCTCGGAAAGAATGTAGCCTACTATCTGATTTATGGGATTGTAGCCTTTTTCAAGAAGAGCCGCATATACAATATTTAACGTCTTTTTAATCTCTTCTTTTCTATCCTGCTTAACAGAAAAGGTCATTGTCTGATCATGCATATTCGTTCCTCTCCTTTTTCATAAATAATACACTTATTATTATAACCCAATCCGACAAAAATAGCAATAGCAAAAGAACATTTTTTCGGAAATTTTTTCGGAATTTTTGCCAAGATTTGATTATCTTACTTCCGCATTGATGGTCTTCAGAGCCTTTACTACACGCTTCATTGCGGCGTCCGCCTGTTCGTCGGTAAGTGTGCCGTCGTGCGAGCGCATTACTATCGAAAACGCAACCGACTTCTTGCCCTCGCTTATCTGCGAGCCTTTATAAACGTCGAACAGCTTTATCTTTTCAAGAGTTGCACCGACAGCGTTCTTTATCAGCTTTTCAAGCGAAGCTACGGGTATCTCATCATCGCAGACGAGCGCTACGTCCCTTGTGGTTGCGGGGTACTTGGGAAGCGGCTTGTAGGTCTTTTCGGGGATGGTGATATCCAGAAGCTCGGTGATAAGCACCTTGGCGGCGTATGCGCGGGCGGATATGCCGTAATTCTCTAAGACCTGCGGGTGAAGCTCACCGAAAATTGCTATCGGCTTGTCGCCTATCTTGGCTATAGCCACACGACCAGGGTGGAAGCTTGAAACCTCGCCGAAGCCGCAGCCATCAGCCGGCGTTTCGACCTCGTAATCTGCTATTCCCATAGCCTCGAGCAGTCCCTCAATGCAGCCCTTGATGCTGTAGAAATCATCGTCAGCGCCGTACATTCCTATGCAGAGCCTTACAGGCTCATTGGGAAGCTTGCCCGGCTCGGTGGGTATATACTCGGTTCCTATCTCGAACAGAGCGGCTTCGGGATTTCTGAGATTATAATTCCTTGCAACAACCTCGCACATAGAGGGCAGAATGGTAGTCCTCATAACAGATGTATCCTCGCCCAGCGGATTGGTGATGACTACGCCGTCTCTTAAAGCGCTGTCGGCAGGAAGACATATCTTGTCATAATACTTGGGCGAAATGAACGAGAAGGTGTTTATCTGGTTCAGACCCATAGCTATGCACGCCTGCTCTACCTTTCTTTCAAGCTTCTGCTTGTCGGTCAGCTTGGCGTTTGCGATTCCGGTGATAATAGTACCCGGGATGTTGTTGTAGCCATAAAACCTTGCTATCTCCTCGGCGATATCTGCCTTGGATTCTATATCTATTCTGAACGAAGGCGAATATACTATGCCATCCTTAACCTCGAAGCCTACCTTTTCAAGGTATTCCACCATCTTCTCGGCGGGGATATCCGTGCCCAGGAACTTATTAGTCCAATCCGGCTCGAAGGGAACGGTTACCTGCGGCTTGGTGTTGTAGTTTTTATCGATGACGGTATCGAGCGGTTCGCCGCAGCCAAGCATTTCGCAAAGCTCGAAGGCGCGCAGGATCGCCGGCATACAGCCGTGAGCGTCAAGACCTTTTTCAAAGCGGGCGGAAGCGTCCGTCCTCATGCCAAGCTTCTTGGCTGTTCTGCGCACAGAAGCGCCGTTGAAGCAGGCGGATTCAAATACGACCGTGGTAGTGTCGTCCATGATTCCCGAATATTCGCCGCCCATTACTCCTGCAACGGCAACCGGCTTTTCGGCGTCGGCAATTACAAGCATCTCGCCGGAAAGCTTACGCTCTACTCCGTCAAGAGTGGTGATGGTTTCACCCTCATGCGCGTTTCTTACGTTGATCTGCCCGCCGGAAAGATATCTTATATCAAAGGCGTGCATGGGCTGACCGTATTCCAGCATTACCCAGTTTGTGATGTCGACAAGGTTGTTGATAGGTCTTACCCCGCTTGCGCGAAGCCTTTCGCGCATCCATCTTGGAGAAGGCGCAATCTTAACGTTCTTAACAACGCCGCCGATATATCTGGGGCAAAGCTCGGTGTTGCTTATTTCAATGCTCAGATACTTATTTATATCCTCGTTTATTCCCTTATATTCGGGATATTTGTATTTCATCGGCTTGTTGAAGGTCGCCGCAGCCTCCCTTGCAAGTCCCAAAACGCTCAAACAGTCGGCGCGGTTGGAGGTTATTTCAAACTCGACCTTGGTATCGTCATATCCCAAAGCGGTATGAATATCGTCGCCGGGCTTGCAGTCCTCTTCTATTACGAAAACGCCGTCGGGGTCGGCATAGGGGAAATCGTGTAAGGTCAAGCCCAAGGTATCAAGTCCGCAGAACATGCCATAGCTTTCTGCTCCTCTTATCTTGCCCTTCTTTATCTTGCCCTCGGGCAGGCTGGCGCCGTCCAGAGCGACGGGAACAAGGTCGCCCTCTTTTACGTTTTTGGCGTTGGTAACTATCTGCACAGGCTCTTCCCTGCCGATATCCACCGAGCAGACGAACAAGGCGTCGGCATTTTCGTGCTTGCCCTTTGAAAGGATTTTGCCCACAACGGTGTTGGTTACCTTAGCGCCCTCAGCTTCATAGCCCTCGACCTTTGAGCCGGTCATAGTCATATCATAGCAGAACTGCTTTATAGGCTCGTCTATTTCCACATAGTCTTTAAGCCATTTCATTGATAAATCCATAATTCAGTCAACCTCCTATCAGAACTGATTCAAGAAGCGCAGGTCGTTTTCGTAAAGAAGTCTCATATCGTTGATGCCGTATTTCGCCATAACGATTCTTTCAAGACCCAATCCGAAGGCAAATCCGGAATAAACCTCGGGGTCGATTCCGCACTGGCGCAAAACCTTGGGGTGGACCATACCTGCGCCCAGAAGCTCAACATAACCCTCGTTCTTGCACATTGAGCAGCCCTTGCCGCCGCAGTTAAAGCAGGTTATATCAACCTCTGCCGAAGGCTCGGTGAACGGGAAGTGGTGCGGGCGGAGCCTGATTTTGCAGTCGTCGCCGTAAAGGCGCTTCATAAGCATTTCAAGGGTGCCGTTAAGGTCAGCCATGGTTATGCCCTTGTCTACAACCAGCGCTTCCATCTGGTGGAAGATGGGCGAATGCGTAGCGTCCACAGCGTCGGAGCGGTAAACTCTTCCCGGGGCGATAATCCTTATCGGCGGCTTCTGGTTTTCCATAACATGCACCTGGATTGATGAGGTCTGAGTTCTCAAAAGCACCTTGCCCGATATATAGAAGGTATCCTGCGTGTCCCTTGCAGGGTGATCGGGCGGAAGGTTCAGGGCTTCAAAATTGTAGTAGTCATATTCAACCTCGGGTCCTTCGGCTATATCAAAGCCCATGCCCAGAAAGATCTCTTCGATTTCGTTCAGAACTGCGTTGTAGGGGTGGAGCTTGCCTACCTTAAAAGGCTTGCCTGGCAGGGTTACATCAAGCTTCTCCTCCTTAAGTCTGCGCGCCGCCAGCGCCGCCTTAAGCTCTGCCGAGCGCGCGGTTATGGCTTCCTCGATATCCGCTCTTATCTTGTTTGCAAGCTGACCGATTACCGGGCGCTCCTCTGCCGAAAGGGTCGACATCTGCTTTAGTATCGCCGTAAGCTCGCCCTTTTTGCCCAAGAACTTTACTCTTAGGCTTTCAAGCTCGGCACTGTCCTGAATTTTTTCGAGCTCCTGCTTTGCTGCAAGCTCGATATTCTGAAGTTGCTGCTTCATTCAATCATATCCTTTCTATTTTCTGTAAATTGTATTCTTTAAAGCTTTTACGCCGCTCAATAAGACCATCTTCCTAAGAATAGGGTTATACATAAACGGGCATTTCAGCATCTTTAAAAACAGCTTAAATCGCAGCTTCTGGGTTCTTGCGCGATAAGCAGCGCAGGGGTCGCGCGCATCAAACGCCATTGCGGCATACTCGCCGCAGCGCATAGCCCAGCTTATTCCTTCGAGCGAGCTTGGGCTGATGACCCCGCCCGCTTCGCCCAGAAGAAGCACGCCGTTCCCGCCCGGAATTATCTGACGCGGACTTTTGGGGCGGCAGACCATGCAGGCTTCGTCAACTATCTCATCGCCAAACCTGAAGTCGTGCCGCTTGGCCGAGCACAGCTGGCGGTTAAAGCTTTGGCGGCAGTTTTTCGGTGCAAACGCCCCGCCGTAGATCATATAATCGTCTTTTGATATTGACCACGAGCAGCAGTCGGATGTTGCTCTGTCGAAAACGCAGGAGTAAAACGGTGCGGTTTCCTTGCCCGAAAACCAGCGCTGAATGGCAACGTACTTCCGTATCTTAACATCGGGGAAGAACGCCTTTCGTACGATAGAGTTTGCGCCGTCCGCCCCCACAAGATACTGCGCCGTTATTGTTTTTGATACGCCGTTTTCAAGATAAGAAGCCTCAAAGCCTTCATATGTCCTCTTTACGCCGGTGCACCTTGCTTTAATAACTTCAACGTCTTTGGGGATGAGCGAGCGAAGCCAATCGTCGAACTTTGCCCTATCCATATTAAGATAAGAGCGCTGATACAGCCTGATTTTGCCAAAAGAAAAATCGATTGTTTTTACCGCGAAAATCTGCGGGGTTACCAGAATTTCCTTTGGCAGAGTAAGCTCCGAGCGGGCTAAGAACTTCTGCGCATCCGGCGAAAGAAGACCGCCGCATGGCTTGGGGCGCTCGCCCGGAAGACCTGATTTGTCTATAACCGCAACCCTCAGCCCATATGGAGCAAGCCTTGCAAGCGTTGCCCCGGCAGGACCGGCACCTATAATCAAAACATCATAATCAACCATAATCCACCAATAAAAAAACAGCCCTGCCCCAAACGGGACAAGACTTACCTTGCAAACCACCCATTTTTTCGGAAGCTGATAACGAAGTTATTTTCACTTCTTAACGCCATAACGCGGCGTCATCGTTCCAGCCTACAACCGCACTGACGGCTTCAGCAGGACCGCTCGGAAGTGAACTTCAGCGCCGGCAGAATGAAAAGCTTACAGCAAAATGCTTTTCTCTCTTAAATCCGCCCGGACGTTAAGGCTTACCTTAACGCTTGTGTTCCGGTTTGCCGAAACACTCCGCCTACTCTCTTCGTCACAGCGTTTAATATATAGATAATTATAGCACAACGTCAAAAATAAATCAACTGTTTTTTCAAATTTTCTTGGCTTATTCAAAAAAGCTGGACAGCATATTTTCGGAAATCATACATTTCGCCCCGTCTGCTCCGATGATGATATGCTCAACAAGTCTTATTCCGAACTTATCAAGATATTCAATTAGCATGCTTGTAACCTTGAAGTCGGCGTCTGACGGCGTGCTTGGCACACCCGGGTGATTATGGGCAAGTATGCATAGCTTGCACCCGGAATTCAGTATCCTTTCTATAAGCTCACTCGTATTGAACGTTACTGTATGCTGATTGCCCCTTGCAATTATTGCGTAATCAACTATTCTAAGGTCATCGTCAAGGCAGACAAGCCTTAATTCCTCTTCGGTTCTTCCGCTATAAGTCTCCTCAAAAAACCTGCTTGCTTCCTTGGGCGAGCGCAGAACCGTTCCTATTCCCGCCTGAACCAGCTGCCTTGCAGAGGCTTCACGTATCAGCTTGAAAAGAAATATCGTGTCTTCGTCAATACCCTCATTTATCAGCATACCGGCTGCGCCGATATCCATAATACTGTTCACCAGCAGATATTTATTAAGCAGGCTTTCAGCAAGATCTTTGGGGTTGTCTATCGTATCCGAAAAGGAAAGAACACTGCTAAGAAGCTTTTGATCGCTCGCACTGTCTCTTTTTCTTTTATAAAAATGTTTTTTCGGCTTTTTGCTGTATTTAGCCATCACGGATTTTCCTTTCTGAAAGATTTTTGGCTTCACTTTAGACGAAAATTAGTATTAACACCTTGAAACTTCTTTGATTTATGTTATAATAGGATTAATGATGATTGCTGTGCATAACATCATCCTGCAAGCAGGCTCATACATTTTAATAATACAACAGCTTAAAGCTAATGTCAATAGGAGGAAAAACACCATGCCATTTATTAACGACGATTTCATGCTCAAAAACGACACTGCAAAGCTTCTTTACAACAAATACGCAAAGGATATGCCGATTGTGGACTATCACTGCCACATCAGCCCGCGTGAGATTTATGAGGACAAGCGCTTTGACAGCATCACCGAAATCTGGCTGGGCGGCGACCACTACAAGTGGCGGCTTATCCGCTCAAACGGCGTTCCTGAGGAGGAGATAACCGGCAATGCCGACCCCAAAACCAAATTCATGCGCTTTGCCGAGGCTCTTTCCAAATCGATAGGCAACCCCATGTATCACTGGACGCATCTGGAGCTTAAAAGATATTTCGGCTATGACGGCATTCTGAACGCCGACACTGCCGCTCAGGTTTATGAGCTTTGCAACAAAAAGCTTCAAGAGCCGAATATGAGTGCGCGCGGCATCATAGCCGCATCAAACGTAAAAATGATAGGCACAACAGATGACCCTATAGATTCTTTGGAGTGGCACATCAAGCTGGCGGCTGATAAATCCTTCAAGACCAAGGTATGCCCCTCCTTCCGCCCGGACAAGGCTGTAAACATCGACAAGGCGGGCTTTGCCGACTACATAAAGGCGCTTTCAAAGGCGGCGGATATGCCTATAGAATCGGCGGATGATGTAAAGGCGGCGCTTACCAAGCGGCTTGAGTTCTTCTGCGAAAACGGCTGCCTGGCAACCGACCACGGGCTTGACTACATGGTTTACTCCCCCGCTTCAGAGGATGAAGTAAACGCCATCTTCAAAAAAGCCATGAACGGCGAAGCAATCACTTCCGAAGAGGGCGATAAGTACAAAACCGCTATCCTTGTGCACCTTGGAAAAGAGTATGCAAAGCGCGGAATAGTAATGCAGATCCACTACGGCGCACAGCGAAACGTCAACGAGCGTACCTTCAAGGCTTTGGGCGCAGACACCGGTTATGACTGCATCGCCACGCGCGACTGCGCATGTCAGGTAACGGGCTTCTTAAACGCCCTTGAAAGGGACGGCGCCTTGCCCAAGACCATTCTATACTCGCTCAACCCCAACGACAATGAGGCGCTGGACACTATTATAGGAAGCTTCCAGGGCACCGAGGTTCCCGGCAAAATCCAGCACGGCTCGGCATGGTGGTTCTCCGATTCGCAGATCGGAATGGAGGCTCAGCTGCGCTCGCTTGCAAGTCTTTCGATTTTAGGCAACTTTATAGGCATGCTCACCGATTCAAGGAGCTTCCTTTCATACACACGCCATGAATACTTCCGCAGGATTCTTTGCAATATCATCGGCAAATGGGTCGAGGATGGCGAGTATCCGTTTGACGAGAAGGCGCTCGGCGAGATTGTCAGCGGGATATCCTATAATAATGCCGCGAGGTATTTCGGGATAGAGTGATATAATTACACGATTTACACTGCTTAAACTTCGTGTAATATAAATTATAACGGTACCGACTTCAAAAGCCGATACCGTTTTTATTTAATTATGCATGAGTTTCTGACATTCCGGGATTGTTGGCTTTTGCCAGCACAGCTTCCTTATCCTGAATATAGCGCTTTGCCTGAGTTGAGAACAGCTCGTAATACTTGCCACGCTTGGCCATCAGCTCGGTATGGGTGCCTGTTTCGGCTACCCTGCCGTTTTCTAAGACTACTATAAGGCTGGCAACGGTTGCGCTTGAAAGCCGGTGCGATACGAATATAGTTGTCTTATCCTCCCTGAGCCTGTCAAACTGATTGAATATCTCCTGCTCGGCAATCGGGTCGAGCGAGGCTGTGGGTTCATCCAGAATCAGCACATCAGACTGGGAATAGAACGCTCTGGATATAGCCAGCTTCTGCCACTGACCGATTGAAAGCTCTAAGCCATCCGGCTCGAATATCCTCATCAGCGGGGTGTCGTAGCCCAGAGGAAGCTGTTCTATATAGCCCGAGGCGTTGCTTTCGTGCGCGGCTTTTGCAATCTCCTCGGAGTCATAGGGCTTATGGATTCCGCCGAAGTGGATATTTTCACCGGCGGTAACAGCGTACTTGCCAAAATCCTGGAATATGATTCCGAACATCGAGTACAGATCCTTTACGTCATAGTCACGCAGATCCACACCGTCGAGATATATCTCGCCCTCGGTGGGGTCGTATAGCCTTGTTAAAAGCTTTAAAAGCGTCGTCTTTCCGGCGCCGTTAAGACCTACTAACACCATCGTCTCGCCGGGGCGCAGCGTCAGATTAATGTCGTGCAGAACATCCCTGTCCGTTCCGGGATACCTAAACGACACGTGCGAGAACTCAATAGTGTGCGGCATGCCGTGGTCTACCCGTTTAGGCTCAGCTAATCTCGGAACGACAGTCGGCTTCTCGTTCATGAAGGCTATAAGGTTGTCTATGAAAAGTGTGCCCTCGTAAATCGTCGCCGAATTGGATATCAGCGAGCTTATACAGCCGGATATGCTGATTATCGCGCCGGTATAAAGAGCATAGTCGCCCAGCAGGATATCCCCTACAAACACCTTTACGGCTATAATCAGATAGAGCGCAAGGTGGGAAACCGATGTGACAAGCGCAATTACGGTGTGCCATATGCTCTCATTGCGGATAAGCTTTACAAG
>CALDFS010000067.1 GCA_937942105.1 uncultured Ruminococcus sp.
ATAACATCGACATGGGCCGTAAGCTGGATATGGATGCCATCGACCGGGCTGTGGAGGTGGCCCAGGCGGCCTCCTTCATTGCAGGATCCGGCGGCTATGAAAAGCCCATCGCAGTCAAGGGCGTCAACTTAAGCGGCGGCCAGAAGCAGCGGGTCCTCATTGCCAGGGCCCTGGCCGGCAGACCGGAATTTCTGATCCTGGACGACTCCTCCAGTGCCCTGGATTATAAGACCGACGCCGCCTTCCGCCGGAGCCTGTCCCAGTCCTTCTCCGGCACCACCACCATCATCATTGCCCAGCGCATCAGCTCCATCATGCACTGTGATAAGATCCTGGTGCTGGAGGACGGCATTCCCCAGGGGCTGGGGACCCATGAGGAGCTTTTAAAGACATGTGACGCATACCGTGAGATCAGTACGATCCAGATGGGAGGTGAGGACCTGTGAAACGAAAAGCCACTCTGATCCGCATATTCGGTTATTTGCTCCAGCACAAGCGCCAGCTGGCCTTTATCCTCTCCCTGTCCTTCCTGGGGAATCTTCTGGCCCTGGCCGGTCCCAGGCTGTCCGGCGCTGCCATCAACCTCATCGCCGAGGGCATGGACGGGAGCATGGATCTGCCTGGAGTTTATAAGTATGCGGCCTTTATGCTGCTGTTTTATGTGTCCAGCTCTCTTATGAGCTATGCGGTCAACGTATCCATGATCACCCTGTCCAGACGGATCACCTATACATTAAGAAAGGATACCTTCAACCATCTGGTGACTCTTCCCGTGAGCTTTTTCGACGGCACCACCACCGGAGACATCTTAAGCCGCATTTCCTATGATATCGACACCATCAACGCCTCCTTATCCAACGACGTGGTGCAGGTGGTGTCCAGCTCCGTCACCATCGTCGGCTCCCTGGTGATGATGCTGCGCTTAAGCCCCAGGCTGGTCCTGGTCTTCACGGTCACCATCCCCCTGGCCCTTCTTCTGGCCTCCTATCTGACCCACATGGTACAGCCCATGTTCCGGGCCAGGTCCAGGGCTGCCGGAGAGTTAAACGGCTATGTGGAGGAAATGATCTCCGGCCAGAAGACCCTCCGGGCCTATACCCAGGAGGAACGGGTCATTCAGGACATGGACGTGCAGAATAAGAAGCTGGTGGACGCCTACTATAAGACCGACTACTATGCCAGCATCATGGGCCCGGCCACCAACGCCATCAACAACCTGGCCCTGGCCCTGATCTCCGTATTCGGAGCCATCCTGTATCTCCATGGCTCCATCAGCATCGGCAGCATCTCTGCCTTCGTGCTCTACTCCAGGAAGTTCACCGGGCCCATCCGGGAGATCGCAGAGATCTACGGTGAGCTCCAGTCCTCCCTGGCGGCGGCAGAGCGGGTCTTTAAGGTCATCGACGAGCCCCCGGAGCCGGCAGACCTGGAAAGCGCCGCTCCGCTGGAAAACGCCCAGGGCGACGTGGAGCTTTCCCATGTGAGCTTTGGATACCAGAAGGACAAGGTGATCTTAAAGGACTTCAGCATGAAGGCCCCCAAGGGCAGCCTCATCGCCATCGTTGGTCCCACAGGAGCCGGAAAGACCACCTTCATCAATCTGCTGATGCGGTTTTATGACATCGACAGCGGCGAGATCTTTATCAATGACCAGAATATAGCGGACGTCTCAAGGGATAGTCTGCGGAGGAATGTTGCAATCGTATTGCAGGATACGGTGCTGTTTTCCGATACTATACGGCACAATTTGAAATATGGCAACGAAAACGCTTCTGATGAGCTGATGCAAAAGGCCATGGAAATGAGCCGCTGCGAGGATATGCTCCAAAAGCTGCCGCAGGGATATGACACTCTTTTAACCGGCTCCGGTGAAAATATCAGCCAGGGACAGCGGCAGTTATTGGCGATTGCCCGCGCATTTGTGGCCGATCCGAAAATTCTGATATTGGATGAGGCAACTTCAAATGTGGATACCAGAACCGAAAAGGCAATACAAAGCGCCATGCAGCTTGTTATGAAGAACCGAACCAGCATCGTCATTGCACATCGCCTGTCAACAATCCGGGATTCGGATTTGATTGTTGTGATGGATCACGGCAGCATTGCGGAGTGCGGCAGCCATGATGAGCTGATCGACAGAAAAGGAAAGTATTATGATTTGTACATGACACAATATGCTGGCTTTGCCACATAATGATGATTTATGAAAGAAGGAGAATCTACGATGAACACACCAAATGAAAACACAAAGAAATGTCCGATTTGCCCTCGTGCGTGTGAGTTATCTGCTCCCCATTGTGAGCGCGGCGCAGAGTATGCGGAAACGGGAATCATTCCGCAGGAGCTGGAGCATGGGCATTACCACAGAAATACACAGCGGCTGCATTTTGAAAAGAAAGAGCAGCAGCTTATCATGAAATATCTGCACCATGCTATAGCGGTGGCAGACCACGGCGGCATCACACAGGAGCAGGCGAAAGAGATGTTTTCAGTGCTAACAGAAGAAGAGACCGTTCAGCTTGCAGGGCTTCTGGAAAGGCTGTCCGACCACTGGATGGAGATAGCTCCCAATAAGCTTTTTCACCATAGAAAGTAATGTGCCTTACCGCAACTTAAAAAAGTCATGCGACCGATTTTCAAAGGCGGGCTTAGGAAGAGAATCATACGGTAAATTTTGGTGAAAATGCCCTTTGAATTTTCATGGGAAATATGATATAATGTATTTAGTGTGTAGCCTGAAGGCGTAAGTCCAGCTTTGGACTTGCGCCTTTTTGCGTTTAATTGGAGGTAAGAAAATGGAACAAACCAATCAGTCCTATCTTGCTGCAGAAAAGATAGGCAAACTCATGGGTAAATATGCGATACCCTGTATCATCTCACTTTTGGTCGGCGCTCTTTATAACATCGTTGACCAGATTTTTATTGCAAACGCCGCCTATCTTGGTTCCTACGGAAATGCGGCAAATACGGTTGTTTTTCCGTTAACGGTCATTGCTCTTGCTATAGCTGTTATGATTGGCGACGGTTGCTGCGCATTTGTCAGCCTGAGCCTCGGCAAAAACAAATCTGCCGATGCTTCCCGCAGTATAGGCAACTCAGTACTATTGACGATTATCACGAGCGCGATACTGACCGTCGTTTATCTTATGTTCAGTAATCAGATAATCGCCATGTTCGGCGGCACGGTCAACGAAGAAACCTTTCATCATTCAAAGGAATATTTCTTCTGGATTTCACTGGGCATACCGTTTTATATGTTTGGGCAGGCAATGAACCCTGTAATCCGCGCTGACGGAAGTCCGAAATTCGCAATGATGTCAACACTTGCAGGCGCGATTATCAACATTATTCTCGACCCAATCTTTATTTTTATCTTCAAATGGGGCATGATGGGTGCCGCCGTTGCCACAGTAATCGGTCAGATTGCAACCGCCGTGCTTTCGATTTGGTATCTCTGCCACACAAAGGTGGTAAAGCTTTCAAAAGAAGATTTCAAGCTGAAATCGAAAATCATCAGTCAAACATTGGCACTTGGTATTTGCAGTTTCTTGTCGCAAATCTCTCTTGTTGCAGCAATGGCGGCGATTAACAATATGATTCGCAAATACGGTGCGTTGGATGCGATCTTCGGGCAGGAGCAGTACGCACAAATTCCTATGGCCGTTGTCGGTATTGTTATGAAGTTTTTCCAGATTGTCATTTCCATCGTGGTCGGTATGGCGGCAGGATGTATTCCGATTGTCGGATTTAATATGGGTGCAAGGAATAACGACCGGGTAAAGCAGCTGTTTACTAAACTATTGATCGCCGAAGCCTGCGTTGGCGCTGTGGCTCTGATAATCGTAGAGTTCCTTCCCATGCAGCTTATCGGCATTTTCGGGGCGGCAAATGAAAGCATGTACTATACCGACTTTGCCGTAAAAGCATTCCGCATCTATCTTTGCATGATGATATTTGCCTGTATCAATAAAGCGGCATTTATTTTCTTGCAGGCGATGGGCAAGGCGGTGGCCTCCACCATGCTTTCCATGGTACGGGAAATTGTATTCGGTGTGGGCTTTGCGCTTGTTCTGCCCCTTTTCTTCGGATTGGATGGCGTTCTGTATTCTATGCCGGTGTCCGATATTCTTACGCTCATTATTTCGGCAATCGTAATTATAACTACCTATAAGCAGTTAGGCAAAGAAACAGCTATGCATAACCGTGAAAACTGACGAATGGAATACGCAGTGAAGAGCTGGAGCGCATAATGGGCCTTTTCTCAGTGGTATTTTTTGTGCTCTCCATGAAAAGGATAAGCTTATCCTCATTCGGGCTTAATCCCATATGGGCTGCCAAAAGCTTTGACTTTTGAATTCAACTTTGATATTATCATTTAAGAGCATAGATTCTACTTCATTCTTGTTGGTGTGGTAACTACAATTATGAAGTATTCTATGCTCTTTTTCAAGTCCTTTTTTACTTTAGATACACAAAGTTCCGCGAAGAGGCGTAAAAAACGCCATATTCATTGCACATTTATAACCATTCGTCTGTATGCATAAAGCTCAGGGGAACCATCGTCGTGAATTTCGAGTATCACATGAATGCTCTTACCCTTGGCGTCATCCGGTATTACAACAGTTGCTTTTTCACTGTCGCTGCCCTTGATTGTGACGTCGCCGAAGTAGCTTCCGGGGACATTATATACATACCAATTGTATGAAATGCTGTTGCCGTCCGGGTCAGAAGAGCCTTTAGCGCTGAGCTTGACTGTTTTGCCTGCATCGGCGTTCATTTCAAGAATGTTCTTTGTGGTATCGCCGTTTAGAACTGCAACAGGGTGGTGATTTGCATTTTCATATTTGTCCGTCACAGTCCAGATCATCCTTGCAAGGAAATCATTCTGATACGCGACAGCCCATCTGCCTGTTGATTCATCCTTTTCATCGCAGTCGCCGTACATATAATATGGGTCATAATCCTTCTCGTTTTTAACGGCGCTCATGCCTCTTATAAACGATTTTTTCTCGGTAGAGAATGCGCCTCCCCAGCTGCCCCAGTCTATATGCTCGGGGTCGTTCATGCCGGTGGGAATCTGATACATGAATGACGGTGAATCTCCCTCAAAGGCGCCGTAGGTTCTAAGCGGATAAAGCGCTCCCAATGCGCCGTAGCTCCTGATTTTATTTCTGTAGTCGTCGCCCTTCATGTCCTCCGAGCCGCCGAAGCCGCCTATAAGCGTTGAGCGGATATACATAATGTCGGGGAAGGTTGTGACTATCCATGCGCCGGCTTCGTCCTGCCCAAGTACATCATATATTCTGAGCTTGCTGACAAATTCATTTACTTCCGCCTCTGAACGGGTGTTTTTGACTTTCCACAGCGCCTGCGCCACGGTGTTAGCGCCGCCCCACAGATTTATCCAAGTCGGGCGGTCGTCTTCGTCTACGACTGAGATTATAAGCTCGGAGCCGTCGCTGTCCTTGCCCTCTCCAACATCGTCCATGCTGTAGCCTGTCTGACCCATTACGGCTATAGACTGTATGTATTCAAGCGAAGGGTAGCCTTCGGCATGAACCCTAAGATTTGAAACAACCTCTCCGTATGCATCGATAATCGGCAGCAGACGGTTCATGCCGTCCTGGTTCTGAATCGGTCTCCAGCAGCTTGTGCTGACAATAACGCCTTTCAAGTCAACCTGATTGCAGGTTACGAACATTCTTACCAAAGACTGCTCATCGTCGGGGTCGGCAATAAGGTCTGTGATGTTGATGACTTTTGTTTTTGATACAGTGTCCTCTTTGAAAAGATTTTCCATAGTGTTATCCTCCTTATTCTTCTCTGTACTTTCAGCTGCCGCACAGCTTGCAAGCAGCAATGCTGACAGAAGCAGTACAATTATTTTTTTGATATTCTGCATAATAATCTCCGCCCTGTTCCTCGATATTATACGAATGGATTTTTAATTTTTCAGACGTTTGCAGCCGCTCAATCCGCAGTTTCGCTACTATCGATAAACTTCGCTATATTTGCGTTCAGCTCATCGACTGTTGCCTGAAGGGCATCTGCGTTAGCTTCCTTTGCCTGTGCCCAGGATGTAGGCTCCACGCTTGTGGTTATCGACTGGCAGTTAGATATAAATTTGTTGATGTTATCGCCAAGACCGCCCTCGTAGTTTATAACAGTGCTGTGGGACTGCGCAAGCTCATACATAGTATCCATCATTTCGAGCATCTCATCGCTCCAGAGATAGACCTCCTTCAGCTGCTTTTTATCGATATCAACTACAATCGGGTCTATAACCTTGAATCGGCAGCAGGCAGCGTAAAGAGCCACTCCCTCGGGGTTCTGCGCTCCCTTTATCAGGCAGATGCCTGTCGGGATGGTATCTACATAATAGTTTCCGTCGCCGGCTTCATCCCTGGGAATCGGGCAGAACATTATTTCGCCGTTTGCAATATCGCCCCAGACCGGGGATATTTCATCAACCGGGCCGGTGAAGGTCCATGTTCCCCGAAGCCAGAACAGGCAAAGCCCTTCGTTCATGCCTGTGCCCTCGCTTCCGGAGCCTCTTGTTGACCAGCCGTTGTTCCAGATGGGGTATACGCACTGATTCTTGTTTAAATCATAAAGATAGGTTGCCGCGCGTTCAAGCCTTGGGTCGTCGATATTAGAAACGAACTTTGCCTTTTCGGCATCGAGCGTTACAAGCATGGTGCCTGATGACGTCATGAATGCCGGGCTTGCACCCCAGCCGTCGATGGCGTATCTGTCCGCATCGGGGTCGGAGAAGTCAAGGCACATATCGTAGAAGACCTTCCACGTCCATTCATCGTTTGCGAACAGCTCGGCAGGGTCGTCAAAGCCCCATTCCTCAATTACTCTGCGGTTGTATGCGCAGACGTTGTTGAAGGTCGCATCGGTCACGAACATATAGTGATGCTCGCCGAGGGAAAAGTATTTGTCGGCAAACTCCTTCATACCAGACCACAGCGGGTCGTCATAGTCAACATAACCGTCTACCGGCGCGAATACACCGCTCAGGTAGTATTTCGGGAAGGTCTCGGCGTAGCCGTCGTAATAGTCCGGAGATGTCCCTGCCAGTACAAGGTTTGCAAGGCTTGTGAATCTATCCGACCAGGTACACTCTATCCACTCGACCTCACAGCCGTATTTTTCGCGGAAGGTCCAGTAACCGGTCTGAATGATCTCATCCTCCGAGTAATTGTGCACACTGTCATGCCATCCGTAGTACTGTATTGTACTTCCGGATGCTGCGGCATCCTCAACCGCAGGAAGCCTGATTCCCGCCGCTCCGAGTATGGCTTCGGAATCCTCGGTGGAAAGGGTCAGCTGAATGATTTTGGGCTTTTGCTTTCCGCAGCCAACAAGAGCTACGACAAGTATTGCCGCCAAAATGATTGCAATGATTCGTTTTGACATTTTAATTCTTCCTTTCGTTTTGTTTTTTGATTTGTATATGTTAGCATAAAATGCTATGGGATACTGTTTTCAGCCCAGAGCAGCCTTGGGTCGCCTGCTTCACCTATCAATACACCGTTTCGCGGTACTCCATCGGTGAAACGCCGGTGCTTTGCCTGAACTGCCGCGAGAAGAATTTTACGTCGGAATATCCGCAGCTTTGGGATATTGCGTATATGCTCATTGCTCCGGTGCAAAGAAGGTACTTTGCGTGGGTCAGGCGGGCTTCTATGCAGTCCTGATTGTAGCTGATTTTAAAGCATTGACGATATATCGAGCGGAAATATCCCGCGCTTACGCATAGCCGCTTTGCAGCGCTTTTCACATCCTTAATGCTATTAGGAAAGGCGTATATCTCCCGCCTGAGGGCTACAAGAGCTTTATAGTGCAGGGCTTGACTGCTTTCTGACATATCCATCGCTAAAGCTTGTGCCAAGTCTTCTGCTGACTGTCTTATATCAGTCAGTCCGCCTTCGGATGAAGCGAACACCGCAGTAACGGCAGACATATCGTATTCCGAGAACAGGCTGTGGTTTACCAGAGCCTTTATGCGGTCATAAAGCAGTGGAGCGGTGCCTTTTGACAGGATAAGAAAACAGCTGTCATCAGCTCGGCAGAACACCTCGTGGTTTCTTCCGCTCTGCCTTATCGCCCTTGCCGCCGCCGAGATGATATCGCTGTGAAAGCTTTCGCCAAGCTCAAACTCCGCACCGTCGCCGAAAATCAGCTTGACGGCATAAAGCCTTCGCCCGTCCGCCGGAACAGCTGCCAGTATATGCTCGAATTCGCGGAGGTTGTAAAAGCCGGTCAGCGAATCGTAAAGCTCGGAGATGCGGCGGCAGTTTGTCAGGTAATGGATATCGTTTTTCATCCGCAGAAATTCAAGGGCGTTGGAGACGGTTTTTGAATAGTCCCTGAAGCTGAAATCGTAGACCTCGGGGTGTGCAAACTCCAGCACCGTGCAGCCGTAAAGTCTTTTCTGGAAGTACAGCGGGCAGAGGTAGTAAGCCGAGGGTGAGTCATCACCTGAGGAGATATCCTGCAAAAGGCTGTCCCGCGGGAGCGCTATTGGCGATTCGGGCGATTTCGAGCCGTCTATTTTACAGCTGAGTATCTCCCTGCCCTCGTATTTCGAGCTGTTCCAAGCCTTATCAAGGCAGAGCCGCAGACTTTTTGCGCCGTGAAGCAGATAGAAATACCTGCTTAAAACGCCGGTAAACTCAGCAAGCGTCCGGCAAAGCGTCAGACTGCTTGCAAGCTGGGCAACCGAGCTTACCACCATGCGGTACTGCCCTATTCTTTGGAAGCGTATTTCGTCCCCGAGCTGACCCGCGTTCACTCCGCAGGGGCAGGTGTTTCCGTAGATTATCTCGCCGTCCGCCGGTGCGCGGTATTCCTCGTTCAGAACGGCAAAAACAGCGTCCTGCCCGAGCTTCTGGCGGCTTCGGCGGTAGGTTGTAAGAAACGGATAGTAAAAGGTACGATAGTCGGTGCTGTCAAAGCCGGTGATAGAAATCCGCCCGGGGATGTCTATTCCCGCCTGAGTAAGAGAGTCGCTCAGCCCATATGCCATATAGTCGTTAAGGCAGATGACTGCTTCGGGCAGTTCAAGCTCTGCGCTTATGTACCGCGCGGCAAGCTCCTCGCCGGAATCGTTCCAGAAGTTGCCTTTTATTATCCTGTTGGGGGATATGCCGTGTTCATTAAAAGCGTCAAGGCAGCCCAAAAGGCGAATCGCGGAAACCGGGTCGCCGTCAGCACCGGCTAAGATGTCTATTTTTTTATAGCTGTGAACCGTTATAAGATGCTCGACGATTTTGCGGATATCCTCACGGTCACAGGAGGGAATGCTAATGCAGCCATCAATATCCCCGCCGATAACAGCCGCCGGGATGCCTGCTCTGCGAATTTTTTCAACCGCCTCATCTAAAACCGAAATATCGAAAAACGCCTCAGCAGTGATGATAACACCGTCGAAATCCTCCGGGCGGAACAGCCCGTAGATGACGTTTTCAAAGTTCAGAATGTCGTCCTTCACCCAGTGATTGTATATATTTGTAAAGACGCAGACGTCTGCCCCGCGCGAAAAGGCGGCGGTGATTATCCCCAAAAGAGTGGATTTTTGTTCAACAGCGTCTGCACGGGCGGTCAGAACCGCGATTTTTCTTTTCATGTAATCACTTCCCAAATAAAAGTATAGATTTTGCAGGTCAGAATGTCAAGCATTGCAGGTTCATTTTTTGATATTAAGGTGGATTATCTGAACATATGCTATTGACCGCTCGCGATTTTTAAGTATGATAGTATCATCAACAAAAATGGGAGGAAGAGATATGAAGAAATCCTTGAAGACTGTTTCGGCGATATTATGCGCGGCTTTAATGCTGAGCGGATGTGCCGGTGCAAGAAAAATCATCGACTCAAAACCCATTGAGAGCAAAATTGAGGAGGCAAGTGAAATGATTTACAAAACAGAAACAAACGCAAACCCCATTTCGCCGATAGTATTCTGCGCCGACCCGACTTCGGTCGAGTACAAGGGCAGGCTTTACGTATACGGCACGAACGACAGCCAGCAGAGGGACGGCTCTGCTCCCGGCGGGAAAAACAGCTACGAAAAAATAAAGTCGCTGGTGATGTTCTCCACCGACGACATGGTTAACTGGACGTATCACGGGCTTATAAACGTGGGCGAGATCGCGCCGTGGATATATAATTCCTGGGCGCCGTCGGTCTGCTCAAGAATCGAGGATGACGGCAAGACACACTTCTACCTCTACTTCTCGAACAGCGGAAACGGCGTTGGCGTACTCACCGCGACGAATCCCTTGGGTCCTTGGAGCGACCCTTTGGGCAAGCCGCTTATCTATCAGAATATGCCCGGTCTTGAAAACTGCCCCGCGCCGTTCGACCCGGGAGTTGTAATAGACGAAAACGGCGACGGTTACCTTTCCTTCGGCGGAGGTGCCCCGAATGACAGCACGGAGGTATATTCGAGCATTCCGAAAATAGTAAAGCTCGGCGATGATATGCTTTCGTTCGACAGCGATTTTGTGCCGATAAACGTTCCCTTCTTCTTTGAGGCAAACGAGCTTAATTATATCAACGGCATCTATTACTACTCCTACAGCACAGACTGGCGGAACCGTGGTATGTGGAAGGAGCGCAAAATGAGCGCACCGCCGGTTTGCAGCATGGCATATCTCACCACAAAAACACCTTTGGACAGCGAAAGCTGGGAGTTCCGCGGCGGATTCTTCCTTAACGCCGGTCAGGGCAAAAACGGCGCATCGGGCATGAGATGGACAAACAACCACACGCATTTCTTTGAATACATGGGTAAGGATTACATTCTGCATCACACAAATCTTTTGGAAGAAACGCGCGGCGAGGAAGGCGGCTTCCGCAGCATGATGGTGGACTATCTGCCTGTTGATAAGCAAACCGGCGAGATTCCGCTGAGTGCCGCCACCCGCGAGGGCGTTAAGCAGATAAAGCCGTTTGACCCATACAAGGAAACCGCCGGAACGACGATGTTCACCTCGGCGGATATAGATTTCAGCGATGAGGAGCGTCTGGCGGCGGTATCGGAAAAGAACGGCGGCTGGATACTGATAAAAAGCGTTGATTTTAAGGATGGAGCAGGCAGGCTTTTAGCTGAGGTAAAGGGCAACGGTCAGCTGGAAATCAGGCTTGACTGCAAGTCCGCCGAACCGTCTGCCGCTTTGAGCTTCGACTGTGAGGAATTTACTTGGGTTCAAAGCGCGGAAACAGCGGATATCTCAGGTGTGCATGATGTTTACATCCTTATGACCGAGGGCGTGGAGCTTAGGGCTTGGGAGTTTGAAGAGGATTCAGAGGAGGAGTAATACTTCCATCTGTGCAAAATTAAAAGAGCTGTCAGATTTATGGTCTGATGGCTCTTTTGGATTTTTGTTGTAGGTCGATATTCCCCATCCATGATAGACACATTCTAAACAGTTTAGATATAAGCTTTAGCTCAAATCATCCATT